>JBHJJI010000409.1:0-5025 GCA_050042805.1 Leptolyngbyaceae cyanobacterium | reverse complement strand
GCGAGGAATGCGCTGCAGACACTCTTCGACCAGATCCTCAAAGGTGCGATCGTCCAGGTTCGATTTGGGCAGATTGGGCAGAAAATCAAACTCCATACCCGGCATTGGCTCCTAATGGTAAATCGAGGGGGCTTGAGTCAGTCGGCGGTTACGGGGCGGTGCTCACTTCCAGGGGCTGCAAATAAAACGGATAGACGAGGCTGCCCGCGCTATAGGTGTCGCGCAGGCGATAGGCGATCGTGATGTCCACCCGTCCCAGTTCCGCTTGCGGATCTACCCGCACCTCATCGACAAAGATGCGGCGCTCCCAGGTTTTCAGCGCTTCTTCGACATGTAGCCGCATCTCCACCAGCGTTTTTTGGTTGATCGGGGCAAAGGTCAGCTCTTGCAGGCGGCAGCCAAACTCCGGGCGGCGCAGTCGCTCCCCCGGTCGAGTTCGCAAAATCAGCCACATCGATTCGCGCACGCTTTGTTCCCCCCGGCTCACCTGCAGGCTGCCCTGGGGGCTGACCCCGAGCGGATAGGCAAACCCGGTGCCGAGATGGGGGGAAGCAGACAAGTTAGAGGGTTGAGAAGCCACAGCGGTTTAGAGTTCCTGGGTGCCTGTTCCAGGTGTATCTTGTCGTGCTGATCCCGACATTCGACCTTTGGCGAGTCTTGCGAATTCGTTTATTTAGCTTATTCTTTGGCGATCGCGGCAGCGGCTGATGGGCCACGCTGTGAGCCGGGTGATGGCATGGGTGGTGAGCGGTGATCGCGGGTCGGGCCGTATCCCCAGTCTGAAAAACAACGCTACCCCGATGTCACGCTCCCGGTATCGGTATACTGCATTCATCCATTACAGACACGTTTAACCCTCCCTGCTGAAGGATCAATGGCGCTGCGGAGCGATCGGGAGACCCACAGTTCGATGCCAGGTATTTGGGACATTCTATTATTTGCCGCCTTGGGGCTAACGGCGGGCACCCTATCGGGATTGTTTGGTATTGGGGGCGGCATGGTCATTGTGCCGGGCCTGTTTTATCTATTGCGCACTGTGGATATTCCCCATCCGTTGTTGATGCACATGGCGGCGGGGACTTCGATGTGCATCATGCTGTTTACCGCCACCTCTTCAGCAACAGCCCATCACCTGCGGGGCGATGTGCATTGGCGGCTTTTGCTCCAAATCGTGCCCGCGATCGCGATCGGGGTGACCCTGGGCAAGCTCATGTCTTATCAACTGACGACAGAGTATCTGGAATGTATCTTCGGCCTGTTTTTGCTGTTCGTCTCCCTCAAGATCTTGCTGGGAAGATTGTCTAAGGCTGAAACGGCAGGGCAACCTAAAGGCTGGTTAACCAATGTGGTGGGCATCGTCCTCGGCTTCAAATCGGGGGTGTTGGGTATTGGCGGCGGCGCGATTAGCGTGCCGTTTTTGCTGTATTCCGGGTTGCCCATGAGCCAGGCCAGCGGTACTTCAGCCGCATTCACGTTGCCGATCGCCGCCGTGGGCACGGTGAATTGTCTACTGATGTCTAGCACTGGAGCAGACTTGCCCCTCGCCACGGGCGCGATTTACTGGCCTGCCGTGGCCCTCGTTGGCCCGTTTGCCGTCCTCGGAGCCCCCATCGGTACCAGCCTTTGCCACAAAATCGCCTCTGAACGCCTCAAGCGCTGGTTTGCTCTATTTTTGCTATTTCTGGGGCTGCGACTCCTATTCGAAGCCGCGCAAAATTTCATCAGTGCTGGATAAGTCACCGTGCTTGCATTCGGCTTCCGCACTCCGCCTTCCGCACTCCGAATTCCGAACCCCGAACTTCGGCTATTGTCTACTGGTCGCGCTCTGATGTTTTCGCAGAGCTGCTAATGGCTTGATCACACCTTTTTCAAAAAGTGCCTCTAAAATTTGACATGACGAGCCCAGGTAACGGCTGATGGTTCAAACGCCCGCCAAGTCCATCACCCTCGACGAGTTTCTGCAACAGCCAGAGACCAAACCCGCCAGCGAATATATCGACGGCCAGATCATTCAAAAACCCATGCCCCAGGGCCAACACAGCACGATCCAGGGAGAACTGGTAACGGCTATCAATGCAGTTACTAAAGCGAATCGTATTGCCTGGGCTTTTCCAGAACTGCGCTGCACATTTGGTGGACGATCGACCGTTCCCGACATTGCGGTCTTTCAATGGGCACGCCTCCCCGTTAACGAAGACGGCAGCATCGCCAACACCTTCAACGCTCAGCCCGACTGGACAATCGAAATCCTCAGTCCCGACCAATCTTCCACCCGCGTCACCAGCAACATCCTCCACTGCCTCGATCATGGTTGCCAACTCGGCTGGCTTATCGACCCTGGCGAGCGCCTCGTGCAAGTTTACGATCCCGACAAACGCCTCACCTCTTTGGAATCTGCCGAAGACATCCTGCCCATGCCTCCCTTTGCTGCAGCCCTACAGCTGACGGTCGGCCAACTTTTTGGCTGGCTGCAAGTCCGCTAAAGACGCATGGCGGCTAAAGCCGATCGCCCCTCACATTCCCAATCAAAACGGCTGGTTGGGTGGCGGTACAGAATTGACCAGCGCCCCCTGTAGATTAATCGGCCCGATCGCTTGAATGTTGATCGCCGTCGTGGCTTGCAGGTTGAGGCTGCCCGTTGATCGCACCGTGAGCACCTGCATCGCATCATCCAACGAGATCTCATGGCCGCCCCGCGATCGCATCGTGATGCCCCCTTGACTATCGCTAAAGCTGAGCTGATGCCCGTTGGGGGTGGCGATCGTGATGGTGCCGGTGCTGTCGTTGAGCGATACCTGCGCGCCCCCCGCCGTCTCTAGTGAAATCCCGGCCTGGCTAGCATTTTGGTCTTCTTCCACAAACTGCATTTGATGGCCGGTGCGGGTACGCAGGGTACGCAGGCGCACTTTGCCCCGGTTCACGGTGTCTGACACTGGGTGGGGTGGAGCGTCGGTGCCATTCCACACGTTCCCCAAGACGTAGGGACGGTGAATGTCGCCATGTTCAAACCCCACCAGCACCTCATCCTCAATTTCGGGCAGGCAATAGAAACCGCGATCGTCCCCCGCCCCCACGGCAACGATTCGCGCCCAGTTGCTTTCGTGGGCGCTGCCATCTTCCTGCGGTGTCAGCGTCGGAAACCGCACCCGCACCCGGCCCAGGTCGTCGGGATCTTGATTGTTCGTGACGATGCCCACCAAAAACGTCTGCCCCGGTCGCAGCTGGGGTTGACTCATCAAATCGCCCAGCAAGTTGCCACCCCGCAGTCCCCGCACGCCAAACTCGGTGGTGTAGCGCCGATTGTAGTAAAGGTGGCGAGTCTCGGTGATGTAATAGTTGCCGCTGTATTTGCCCATGTCGGTCAGCTCGACCTGCCGCCCCGTGCGAATCTCCGGATTGCCCTCCGCCTGGGCATCGGCCACGGTAAAGTCGCCGCCCAGTTCATCAAACAGGGCTTGGGCGATCGCGTCCGCTTCCTTGGCGCTTTCTACCGGCTTATCGACCACATAGGCCTTGGGCGGCTCGTTCGAGAGGCCAAACCCCACCGACAAGTCCGCGCCCTGGCCATATTCCGTTGCGGTCAGGGGGGCAGTGGCTTGAGCGGTAGAAACGATCGCCCGCTTGTTGGCATAATCCCAGCCCCGCACTTCCACCCCGCTCACCTGCTCCGCCGTCGTCACCCGTACCTGAAAGCTGCCAAAATCTTGCAGCCATGCCAGCGCCAGTTGGTCATCCACCGTCGGTCGCCGAAAATAGAGCTTGCCGTCGCGCACAAACAGCTCAAACCCCAGCCGCGCCGCCCGATACCGCAGAAATTCCATATTGGTCTGGTTTTCTTGAAACACATAGGCGCGGGGATCGCCGCTGTCGTCTAGCTGGCCGATTTCGATGCCCACCTGAGCGGCAATTTCGGCCACGATGTCGCTGTCTTTGTAGTCTTGATACGAGCGGTTGTGGCGACCCCGATGCAGGCGGTGAGAGGTGTCATAGCCCCGCACAATGACGGGCGCCTGCGATTCGGCGCTAAAGTGACTTTCGATGCCCGTGATTTCTCCTTCGATCAGGTAGCTCATCTTCGGCTCACTGAACGCAGTATCCGTCGTGGTGCTCGACTGAAACCCAATGCGCACCGTCTGCCCCAGGGTGAAGTATTCGTCGTAACGCCAGGGCGATTCGTTGTCGTTGCCCGGATAATAGGGGTTCTCCACCACGATGGTGAAGGCCGCTGGCAGGTGCAAACTCTCTTCGACCGATAGCTGCTGAATGTCGTTGATCAGCTCGTCGGGCGCGGCTTGGCCACCGAGTTCTAAATAGGGAATAGGGACGTAGGTTACAGTTGCCACAATTAAAAGTGAGTGAGGGCTGGAATGGAAATCTGGATGAATAAATTAAGGCACCAAGTGAGCTAAATCAGGTGTGGGCAGAAACGTTCTCCTTGAGATTTTGTCTCTCTCCCAAAAGTCACTACACCCTGTTCAAAGGGCTGTAGAACCTCACCTCACCCCTCCTTACTAAGGAGAGGAACCGGAGTTCTTATCTCATTTGAGGTAAATCCCTGAACAGACTTTAGGTGAGCCTCTCCTAAGCCCTCTGGGCAGGCTACGCCAAAGAGAAGGAGAGGTGCTGCAGGCGGTGAGGTTTACCGATTAGCCATACCAATCCTGGCGCTCCTGATATTCGTCACAGGCCGCTTGAGCGCCTGATTCTAAAGCATCAGCCTCCGCCATCAGCTCGTCATATCGATCCTTCGCGTCTTCATCCACTGTCACCACCAAACTCGACAGCTTATCGTTGAAGCGATCGTACCGAGAATCGTCTCTGACATTGGCTATATAGATCTCACCCACCGCTGAAACACTGGTGCCACTAAAGTTAGAGTCTTCATAAAAAGTGACGCGATAACCGGCAGGGACGAAAAAAGACGTCATATTGTCATTGCCCAAATCGCCGAGGTCACCGCGATCGAATTCACCCTCGCCAAACTCGGCACTGTCGCCTTGTTTATTGGAATGTTTAAATAGCTGA
>JBHJJI010000408.1:0-35505 GCA_050042805.1 Leptolyngbyaceae cyanobacterium | reverse complement strand
CGCAGTCGGAGCGGCGGGCTTTTGAGGGCGACGAGGCGGGGAAGGCTTAGTCGGCTTGTCAAGTAGTTTTCCAGACGTTTGCTTGACCTCGTTCTGAATCCGGAGCGCATCGTCACTCGTGATACTGCTGCTGTGGCTTTTCGCCGAAATCTCTAGGCGTTCACAGATGGCCAGAATATCCTTATTTTCCAATCCGAGTTCCTTCGATAATTCGTATATTCTGACTTTGCCGTTGTTCATCCAAATCTCCCTCGTCAATACCGCTATTCCATAAAACAAACCTGCTTTGCTAGACAAACCTTACATTTACTCGTTGCCGCAAACTGCCGCAATCCCAAAACTCAAGCTATCAAAACTAGGCTTATAGGTCTCAAAGAGCACATAAATGTCAACACTCTAAGCGAATGTGTGTTTCTTGGCAGAGCACTATGCTACCAAACCCTAACCATACTGTAATCAACTGCTGAGCCAATGTTCCTGCCAGAATGTCTTAACTTAGGAACTTTTCATCCAAGGTGGACGGTGGCGAGGACGGCTCAGTGACCGCAGATCGGGTCAACCGTTGCTGCAGCTGATGATAAATCGCCTCGGAAACTGGAGCTCTCAAGGCTCGCCCCAAGCGATTTTTCTTTTGGGCTACTTTGAGACAGGCTGCCGTGGGGCAGAGGTAAGCTGATCGCCCCATCCCCTGATCTAATTCTACTGTGCCAGTCGGGTAAACTCGCACAACTCGCCACAGAGACGATTTAGGGGCGATCGCTCGACAGCTAATACAGCGTCGCAGGTTAGGTTGCATGACGGTATGGCAGCAGAACTCACTCCTCCTCAGGGGTCGAACTAGCGACGGCGCTAGTCTCCTCACCGTCTACAGCGTCACCGGCGATCGCCTCATCGGCGGCCGTCTCGACCACCTCACTGCTTGGGGCTGGGGCCTCAGTCTCTGGCTCCGGCTCAGTCTCCGGTTGCAGCGTGTCCGTAGCTACCGCATCTTCAGGCGCTGGCGCTTCGGCCGCCGCTGCGGCGGCTTCGGCGGCTAAACGAGCGGCTTTCTCAGCCTCATAGGCCTCGTCTTCAGCTTTCCAGGCGGCCAGTTCTGCTGCCTCGGCGGCTTCCTTCTCTAGGCGAGCCTCTTCGGCGGCCTGGCGAATTGCCAGCTGCTCGGCAATCTTCCGATCTTCTTCGGCGTAGTCGTATTTAGCCGTATCTTTAATGTCGATTTTCCAGCCGGTCAATTTGGCCGCCAAGCGGACATTTTGGCCTTCTTTCCCGATCGCCAAGCTGAGCTGATCTTCGGGCACCAGCACGTGGGCTTGCCGGTCTTCGGGATTCATCAAGCGCACCTCGTCTACCCGCGCTGGGCTGAGGGCATTGGCAATGTAGGTCGCGGGGTCAAGTGAATAGCGAATGACATCGATTTTTTCACCCCGCAATTCGCTCACGACCGCTTGAATGCGCGATCCCCGAGCGCCAATACAAGCTCCGACGGGATCAACGTCGCGTTCTGCCGTATCGACCGCAATCTTGGTTCGCGGCCCGACGGAACGAGAAGGCGGATTCGCTTCGCGGGCAACAGCCACGATGCGCACAATCTCGTCTTCGATCTCGGGCACTTCGTTCGAAAACAGCTCGACCACGAGAGCCGCATCGGCTCGCGAAACCAGCAGTTGAGGCCCCCGATGGGAGCCTTCAGACACCTTCTTCAGCACGACCCGAAACTTCGAATTGGGCCGGTAGTTGTCGTTAGGCAGCTGATCGCGCTTTAGCAACTCAGCCTCGACTTCTGGCTGACCGGTGCCGCTGCTCACGGTCATGATGACGGACTGCCGTTCAAACCGCTGCACCGTCGACGTGAGGACGGTGCCTTCGAGCTCTTGAAACTCTTCTTGAATCAGTCGGCGCTGCTGGTCGCGCAGTTTTTGGGCGAGCACCTGCTTGGTTTGAATCGCGGCCATGCGACCAAAGTCTTTTTGCTCCGGCGTCACGTCGAGCACAACGGTATCGCCGACCTGAGCTTCCGGGGCGACTTCCAAAACTTCGGCAAGAGCAATCTGATGGTCGGCATTCTCGACCTCTTCGGCAATGGTTTTGGAGGCCAGGACCCGAAACCCTTGATCGTCTTCATATTCGACGTCGAGCTCAACGTCGAAATTATCAAAGTAGCCCTCGTCAAAGTGGATGTCTTCGGCAATGCGCTGGGTGCGACGAAAGCGCTCATAACCTTTGAGTAAGGCCTCTCGCAGAGCATTTTCGACGGCATGTTTAGGCAGATTGCGCTCGCGACTGATGCTATCGATTAGGTCTTGTAGATTGGGCAGGCTGACTAAGGACATGGTCTAACTTACTAACTCCCTCAAAATGGTGGCGATCGCCCCATCGGCGACCCAATGAAATTGAATAAAAATTCCGATTTATCCGATTTAGATAGACTTATCCAACCGCTTGGTCACTGAGTTGAACGGTTTCCACCAAAGTTCTCGGCAGCCTGGTGGGTTTCCCCTTGCGGCTGAGATACAGGTGATCGCCGTCGCGCTTGAGTAACTGCCCCAACCAAGTGTGACGATCTTTATAAGGCTCTGAGAGCTGCACTTCTACCATGAACCCTTTGAAGACGATAAAGTCGCGATCGGACCGCAGTTCAGAGGAGACGCCGGGGCTAGAGACTTCGAGCACATAGGCATCAGGAATCAGATCGCTTTCGTCTAGGAGAGCTTCCAAAGCCTGACTCATCTGTTCACAGTCATTTAAGCTGGTGTCTTCTTGCTGGCAGTTACGGACATCAATCCGGAGTACCGGCGGTGAATGGTTGGTCTGAAAGACTGCATCCACCACCTCGAGCCCTAGATGCTTGGCGACCGGCGTCGCTAAGTCTAGGACTTCAGGAATAAGAGGATGAGCCATATAGCACTCCAATAAAAAAGTGGGTAACTTGCCCACTTCTTAAGAACATTCAGAATCAGGCAGGAGCAAATAGCCCCGCCATCTACTCGGCTAATCATATTAGCGCATATCCGCAGGGCGTTCTAAACTGCGCTTGCGTAATGGTTTGCTCGGAGGAAACCTACTGGCGGGCTTGAGTCATATTATAAAGTTTGTAATTGCCCTCTCTGAGGCGATCAACGTCTTCAACGGAGAGCTGTTTAACGTAGTTGATCTTGATTTCTTCTAAAAGCGCGACGGTCCATTGTTCGAGTTCGTCAACCGTTTTGTTCTGCTGCACTTCTGTCCGCAGCACTTCCCCAATTTTGGCGATGAGATTTTGGGTCAGCTCCGTACCTTTTTTATCTTCTAGTGCCCCAGTCATTGCCTGATAAAGGGTCTGCGACGTTTGACTGACGACTTGCTGAGCGATTTGATCCGGCAGGTCGCCAATGCCAGGCAGTTGCCGAAACCCTTGATAACCAGGCGCCTGTTCGAGGGCACTGACGACACTGTGCTTCAGCAGGGCATCGAGTTCGGGTTTAACGACGGGGAGTACCTGATGCATCGTAATGGTGGTGAGCTTGCTGGCGATCGCTTCCACCTCGTTCACGCCATTGATGTCCACATATTGGCGTTTGGCCCCGATCGCCAACAGCCAGTCAGCCACATCGCCATCCCGCACAAGATTTTGAATTTGATCAACGACCCGTAGCACGACAATCTCGGTGAGTTCCACCGCAAAGTTGGAAATAAAGATGCGGTTGATCCGATTGCGCAGGGGAATCAAATTCACGAGCTGCGACTGGTTGAGGCGAATTGTGACGGGAATTATCCGTAACCAGCGCCAGAAAGGCAAGAAAAAGAACAAGTCATACCACCGCAGCAGTAAGGCATCGAGCCAGGTGTAGTTTTTGTAACGACGGCTGATATAGAACGTGCGGGCTAACAGCTCAGCGGCAAAGAACAAGACAAACCAGCCGTCTAATTTCCAAAAATCGTTGCGGGGGCCGCCATCTTCGCCAATGCGCCGAAAGTAGTTGGTTTGAATGAGCGGTTCAACATCTTCGTTGAAGTAGCCGATTTCCTGAGTCCAGCCATTCTGGGTGAGATAGTCTTCGCTCCAAAAGGTGGTGAACGCCTGTTTGGAAGAATCCACCCCGACGCGATCGCGCACGCTATTTTTGATGCGCTCTAAAGTCCCTGACTTGTTGGCAATTTCGAAGGGGTTTTCGTCAACCATGCTGATGCTTTGTTGGCGCAGGTCAGACAGCAAGGTCGCCGCTTGAATGGATTGCAGCCCGGTTTGAGCCACTTGCTCTTCGAGTTTGTCGACGGTTTCGAGATACTTGACCGTGGTGCGCTCCGGCTCGATACCCTTAAACACTTCGCCATACCAGGTGGTGAACTCAGGCAAAAACTGCAGGTAAAGATCGCGAAACCGAATATAGCTGGTGTCAACCAGCACCAGCGTCAGGTTGATCAATGCCACGATCGCCACCAGGCGCTCAAACCAAAGCGCGGTGGTTTTCACAATCGGACGACGTCTTTTAGAGCGGGAAAGCGCAGCCATAGCCTCGGGGGATCAAAACGTTATTTAGCACTGTGTCGCGAAAGGACGCAGTTGTCATCTGCTTGTGAGAATAGACTGCCAAGCGTGCTTTCACCCGTAATTGCAAGAGTTTGCAGCATTATGGAGCCAGAAACTGCCTTTAATCTGATCGCTCAGCCACAACTGTGGGCTTCGCCGCAGCGGAAATTCGCTACAGTGAGTTTACACACTGTTACATTTTTTAACCTGTATGACGGTCGCGATCGCCTCCAACCTCCACAATGTCCCCTCGCTACCTGGCGATACCTGGCGGTGGCAAGGCCACGATATCTACTACGTCAAAGCAGGAACAGCTCGCCGCGATCGGCCACCACTGCTGCTGGTGCATGGGTTTGGGGCGTCTACCGATCACTGGCGCAAAAACATTCATGGGCTCCAGGATGAGTTTGAGGTGTGGGCAATCGACCTGTTGGGATTTGGGCGATCGGCCAAGCCCGACCAGTCGTATAGCGGCAGGCTCTGGCGTGACCAACTGCATGATTTCATCCGTGACGTGATTGGACAACCAGCGGTGATCGCGGGCAACTCGCTGGGGGGATACGCCAGTTTATGTGTGGCCGCTGACCACCCTGAATCGGTAGCGGGTGTGGTGCTGTTAAACAGTGCTGGCCCGTTTCAATCAAGTCCGCCCGCCCCGAAGCCAAACCCTCTGCAGCAGGCAATTCGGCAGACCGTGCAAACGGTATTGCTGCAGCCCTTACCCAGCTGGCTGCTGTTTCAATACGTGCGACAGCGGCGCAACATTCGCAAGACCTTGAAGCAGGTCTACGTCGATCACACCGTGATTACGGATCAACTCGTTGAAGACATTCGTCGCCCTGCCGATGATCCGGGTGCCGTCAAAGTCTTCGCAGCGGTCTTCAAGTCCCCTCAAGGAGAAACGGTGAATGCCTTACTCAGTCGTATGACCGCGCCGCTGCTGAGCCTCTGGGGTGAGGGCGATCCCTGGATGAATACTCGCCAACGCAGCCAACAGTTTCGCGAGCATTACCCCCAGCTCAAGGAACATTTTTTGCAGGCCGGGCATTGTCCCCATGATGAAGTCCCCCAGCAGGTGAATCAGCTGCTGGCAGAGTGGGTGTTGAGTCTAGAGAGACCTGCCGCTGTAGATAATATGCCTTAGTTCCGATTCCCTGACGCCTCAGTGACGATCGTTCAGGATGAACCGGGAAACTGTCAGAAGCTGGGTAGTCAGACTCCTTTGGCGATGGTCAGGGCTTGAGTGGCGGCAGCTTACAGCTCCTTACGAAAGCAGCGGATTAAACCGACATCCTCAAACCCGATCGCGCCGTGGGCTAATCGACTCACTTCATTGTCGGCTTCGGCATCGGAGGCGAATTCGGTGCAGCCTTGCGATCGCCCCCACGCCTCGGCAGCTTCGATGAGCGATCGCCCGATACCTTGTCTTTGATAATTTGGCATCACATACCAGCCCTCTAGGTAGGCAACTTGTTTCGTTTCACAGCCCTCAGCATAGGGACGGATGGAAAGTTCAGCGAAGCCAACAGCATTGCCGTGCTCATCCCAGGCAAGTAGAACTGCCAAAGGTTCGACGGCACCGCCGGCAAACAAGGGCTTCATTTCGGCCCAGTGTTCTGCCTCGGTGGTGTCAGGCCAGAGGCCCTGACGTAATCGCAGCCAAGCATCTGCGTCAGCAACCGTCACAGGACGAATATGAACCATCTCAGGTGGCCTCCTCAACCAGCCCCTCATCTGAGAATAGCGACTGCTAATTGATCCAGAGGCTTGCCCCCGGCTGGATAGATCTGTTGAGCTGACGTAGTACAACCCAACACCAGCAAGAGATTCCGTGAGTTACGCTAGCGCTGAGCCCGCCCACGGCAGCAGCTGACGGTGCTGTGGGTTGCAACGATCGCGAAGGAAGGTTGCCATCATGTCCAAACGTGAGTCTCGTCGACAAGCTACGGTGGCGCTGCTATTGCTCGTCTCTGCCGCCAGTTTGGGCATTGCAGCCAGGCTATATCTGCAGGGCCAAGGGGGACAGGTGATCTTCGTGGCGACACGGGTGTGGATATTGGGATTGCCCCTCGCGTGGTATCTGCGGGTCGATCGCAAGCGGTTGGCCTTGCCCCGACCGAGCCAGCGAGAACTGTGGGTCGGTATCCTGCTCGGGTTGGGGATGTTTGGGGTAATTTATGGGGCCTATGTGGGTCTGGGGCAACGCTGGCTTGACCCAGCCACAGTGCAAGCTGCTGCCGCCCAAGTAGGCCTGCTGAACCCGACGATTTACCTGTTGAGTGCGATCTACTTTACGTTTGGCAACGCCCTAGTTGAAGAATACATTTGGCGATGGTTTGTCTATCAAAAATGTGAGGTTCTCGTCCCCGGCGGGTGGGCAGTGGCCCTAGCGGCTCTCTTCTTTACGCTGCACCACATCATTGCGCTGGCGGGCTTTACCGGCAGTTGGGGAGTCGTCATCCTTGGTTCGACAGGGGTGTTTGTGGCTGGGCTGGTGTGGTCATGGCGCTACCTGACCGATCGTTCGTTATGGGCTTGCTATATCAGCCATCTGCTGGCGGATTTAGCGATCGCGATCGTCGGTTGGCAACTGCTCTTTGCCTAAGGGGCATTAATCTGTGTCCCCTCAAATGACATCGAGAATGAGAGCTCTGCATGGCATACTCCTTTCCCAAAGGAGATTTCAGCTGCTGACTAGCCAATGCAGCGTACTTCGTCCCGATCCCCTACTGAGGTCATACCGCTTCTCTAAAACCAGGCTACCGATCTGGCTCTCCTGCCCCTCAGTTCCCCTGCATTACTCAAGATGGCATCGGCAGTCGGATCACTGAGAACGGGTATTAAATATCGTCAGCCCTTTTCAGGATTGCCTCGATCGCGGGATGTAGGCTGTAGAGAGAACGGTATGACCGCTATTTCGTCCCTCTCATCCAGGAAGCTCACCCATGTCGCGAGGATTTTCACGCCGCCATTTTTTGCAAACCGCTGGGGCTACCTTAGCGGCGCTGGGCTGGTCGCAGTGGGATGTGATGCAGCGGAGCGATCGCTACGGGCGGGTGCTAGCTCAATCGACTCCGCGTAAGCTGGCGTTGCTCGTGGGGGTCAATGCCTACCCAGAGGATGGCCTGTTTCCCCCACTGAACGGCTGTATCAATGATGTGGAGCTGCAGTATCAGCTATTGGTGCATCGCTATGGGTTTAATCCGAGTGATATCGTGAAGCTGACCGACGAACAGGCCACCCGCGAGAACATTCTCACCGCGTTTGACGAACATTTGATCAAGCAAGCCCAACCTGACGATGTGGTGGTCTTTCACTTTTCGGGTCATGGCTCTCGGGTAGCAGACCCCGACAAAGACTTTGAAGATGGCTTAAACAGCACCCTGGTACCCGTGGATAGTCCTTTGCCAGCAGGCTTTCCCCGCGAGGGCGGAGCTGTCAATGACATTACGGGACACACCCTATTTTTGCTCGGCAGCGCCGTGCCAACTGACAACTTTACGATGGTGCTCGATAGCTGCCATTCGGGCGGCGCTAAGCGGGGCAACCTGGCGATTCGCGCTCGCCCGGGCGGCAATGGTTTAACGATGAGCACAGCGGAACTGGCCTATCAGACTCAGTGGTTATCACGGCTGAACCTGAGTCCAGATGATTTCGTGCAAAAGCGCCGGGCCGCGATCGCCAAAGGCGCCGCGATCGCCTCAGCTCGCCGCAACCAATATGCCGCCGACACGCCCTTTGCCGATTTTTATGCCGGGGCATTTACCTTTGTGCTCACGCAATATTTGTGGCAACAGACGGGCAATACGTCCTTTGAGAACACGATCGCGAATGTTGGTCGCACCACGACGGAACTGTCCTTTAGCAACCAAATTCCCGAGCTATCGATGGCCCCCGGCAGTGCAGGCACTGCGCCGATTTATTTCACCCCCAAGGTGTCAGAACCGGCCGAAGCGGTGGTCACTAACATTACGGGCGGTGAGGTTGAAATTTGGCTAGGGGGCGTTAATCCCAACAGTTTGGAAGTGTTTGGGCCGGGGGCAGTGCTCTCAGGGGTAGATGAAACGGGCCAATCGCGCGGCCAGGTGCAGCTAACTGAGCGCCAAGGTCTGCGCGGTCGCGGCCGACTGATCGAAACGGCGGGATTGCCCTCGGGCTCGCTGCTGCAAGAGCAGGTGCGCGGCATTCCCACCGATGTCACTTTACGGATTGGGTTAGATGAATCGCTAGGGGCTGACACGGCGATCGCCCAATCGACTCTGGCTACGATTCCCAAAATTGAGCCCCTTGCCCTGGGGGGAGACGAAGTGCATTACGTGCTGGGACGCATGACGGCGGCGAATCGTCAGGAACTCGCGGATCAGCCCAACTTGCCCGCTGAGGGCAGCTTCGGGTTGTTTTCACAGGGGCTCGATTTGGTACCTGATTCCTACGGCAATCCAGAGGAAACGGTAACTGCCGCCATCGAGCGACTACGACCTAAGCTGCGATCGCTGTTTGCGGCACGTATGGTCAAGCTCACGCTCAACCCCGGCTCCTCTCGCTTAAACCTCAATGTGACCATGATTCCTGAGGCGGGTAATCAGGTGTTGGCCAATGCTTTTACCGTGCGCGGCGCGGCCTCACAAGGGGCAAACAATGCTCTCCCCCCGCGCCCCGGAGTCGACCAAATTCCCCTCGGGACAGGTATTCGCTTTGAAATCGAAAATCAGGAAAATCGCGATCTGTATCTCAGCGTGCTGGTGATTGATGCCACGGGCGTCATGTCAGTCATTTTTCCGAATCAGTGGACTGCTGCCGTTGAGTCGATGCTGCTGCCAGCCGGGGCCAAGCTGACGCTGCCTGATCCCAGCCGAGATAGTTTTCGATTGGTGACGCAGCCGCCAGTGGGCACTACGGAGGTGCTCATTGTCGCCAGCAGCAACCCCTTAAGCGATGCTCTGCAAGGGCTGCAGGCGATTGCCGATGATACCGGCATCTCGCGCGACTCCCTCAGCGTGGATGACCCGATACCCGTCGTAGAAGGGTTGCTACGCGATGTCAGTGGGACCTCCCAGGGGTCTGGTACCGCAACCGTGCAGCCGGTGAGCGTTACGCAGCTTGCAGCGCTATCCATTACCTTTGAGGTGGTTGACGGTGCGGTCTCCTGTCGCACCGTACCCCGCTGTTGATGACGGTTCGCGATCGCCGCCGCCAAAATACGATCCCAGAGCTTGAGGTACGCAACTGTCAGCCGATCAGATCACGTGATAGCGATCTCGCCCGTTGGCTTTAGCGTCATATAGTGCTTGATCAGCCAAAGTCAGCAACTTTTGACAGTTGAGAGACGAATTTGGCACCCTGGTCGTCACGCCAAAACTCATCGTCACTCGACAGCAATCAGGGGATGACAATGACACGGGCTCAATATTCGCGATCGCCTGCTGCAGCTGCTGCACAATGTTCACCGCACCAGCCGGATCTGTATTGGGCAATACCACGACAAACTCTTCGCCGCCATAACGCGCCACAAAATCGTCAGGCCGCTTGAGCACCTGACTCATCGCCATCGCCACCGCCTTCAGGCAGTCATCACCCAGCAGATGTCCGTAGGTGTCGTTCACTCTTTTAAAGTTGTCAATCTCGCCCAGGATGATCGACAACGGTTGCTGTTCACGCTGTAGGCGTCGCCATTCCTGTTGAATGCGATCGTCAAAGCAGCGCCGATTGGGAATTTGGGTCAACCCATCCAAATTAGACAGGCGATTGAGTTCTCGATTCGCCATCTGCAGGGCTCGATTTCTTTCTGCTAGGGTCTCATGCTGCCGCTTCAGCAAGGCCGTTTTGTCATCATGTAGACGCTGAATCTTGGCCTCTAAGTCTTCAATCAGCTGGCGCATTTCCAGCGGATCAAGCGCCCCCAAAATACTCGTCTGAGTCGTGATGCCGACTAAATGCTGCTGCTTATTCACGACCACGACCCGGCGAATGCGGCGCTCCTCCATCAGCTTATGCACTTTCCAAACCGAATCTTGAGGACTCACGCCAAAGACCGGCGCGCTCATCACCTGCTCCGCTTGAGTCTGAGCGAAGTCAAATGCTAAGGCCTGCAACTGTACGACGTCCCGCTCGGTCACAATGCCGATGGGCAAGGTCACGTCAGCTTCCGCCTGCACAATGACCACGCAACTCACTGAGGCCGCCGCCATTTGCTGGGTGATGGCGGCTAGCGAGGTTTGGCCGCTGGCCATAATCACATCGCGGGTCATGATCTCTTGCACCAGCCGATAGCGCAGCAAATCTGCTGGCATGAGAGTCGCGCGGACGCTTTTGGGGGTTACTAGACCAATCGGGCGCTCTTGATCATCGATGACCGGCAGATGACGGATGCGATGTCGCCGCATGATTTGCATCAGTTCAAAGGCATTACCCAAATCATCGCGGTGGCGAGTAATCAGGTCAGTCGTCATCACCTGCTCAACGGTCAGGCCAGACAGATCTGACTGACTAGCAATCTGGCGAATTAAGTCCCGCTCTGTGACAATGCCGATGAGTTTTTCCTGCTGTACCACCAGCAAACTGCTATCAGGGCTTAACGCTGCTGCCTCTGTCTCCAGCTCACAGGCCACTCGAGTCAACTTCTGGATAGCATCTAGCAGCGGTGTTTCGGCTGAAATGGTGGTGAAGTGACTTTCCACACAGGGATGAAGCATCGCTTGATCTTTGACTCTGTAGATGTCAACAGCCAGGGCTATGAGCTATCAGCCACCACTGTCGCTAACTGCATAAACTTTTGTAATATAGCCCATTATCGTAGTCCATCATCATGTCCGGATAGGAACATAGATTTGGAACTCAGACCCTTGGCCCAACTCTGAACTCACGGTGAGTTGGCCGCCATGTTTGTCAGCCACAATTTGATGGCTGATCGACAGCCCTAGGCCAGTGCCCTTGCCAATCGGTTTGGTGGTGAAAAACGGGTCAAACAGCTTGGCTCGATGTTGTTCGTCAATGCCAGGGCCATTGTCTCGAATCCGAATCAACACTTGATTGTTGAGTTTGGCCGTGATGATTTTGACCGTAGCGGCTTCTGGCTTGTGGGCGCGATCGCCTGCCATCAGTTCTTGTTCCAAGGCATCGACGGCGTTGCTTAATAGGTTCATAAACACTTGGTTTAACTGGCTGGGATAACACTCCAGCAGCGGCAGCTCGCTGTATTCCTTAACGATGTGAATTTCGGGTCGATCTGGTTTGGCCTTGAAGCGATGGTGCAAGATCAGCAGCGTACTGTCGATGCCTTCGTGGATGTCGACCGCTTTCATATCCGCCTCATCCAAGCGGGAAAAAGTTCTCAAAGAAGAAACGATTTGCCGAATCCGTTGACTGCCTAGCTGAAAAGACGTCAAGATCTTCGACAGATCCGCGAGGAGATACTCGAGATCGATTTCGGCAATAAAATCAGCCACTGCCGGCGCTGGATTCGGGTGATGTTTTTGGTACAAACTCACCAGAGTCGTCAAGTCACCCAAGTATTCTTTGATGTGGGGAATATTGCCATAGATGAAGTTAACGGGATTGTTAATTTCATGGGCAATCCCCGCCACCATTTGCCCGAGCCCCGACATTTTTTCGGTCTGTACTAGCTGGGTTTGGGTCTGCTGTAGCGTTTGCAGGCTCTCTTCAAGCTGCGCGGCCTTAGCTCGCGCGATGTCTGCACTTTCTTGCGTTTGTGAGTAGAGCTCTGCCTGCTGAATGGCGATACTGACCTGGGCTGCCAATGATTGCAACAGCTTGATTTCGCTCTCTTGCCAAGCACGTGTCGTGGAGCATTGATGGGCAATCATCAGACCCCACAGCGAGTTGCGCACCAGCACCGGCACCACGGCATTGGCTCGAATCTGCAACCCTTTCAAAAAGTCGCGGTGACATTCGTTAATGTTTGCCGTTGCCACATCGTCGATCGCCAGCGTGCGCCCCTCAAGGTATAGCGCCGCATATGCTTCGGCAAAGCAGTTGTCAGTGCTCTGATTCTCCAGCGTCGAGGTCCACGGTGCGACCACTGACTCAGTGACAATCTGCCCCTGCCAATTTTCATCAAAGCGGTAGAACAAGACGCGATCAGCGTTGACCAGTTGCCGCACCTCCCGCGCCGCCGTGTTGAGCAGGACGTCTAAGCTCAGAGACTGACGAATTTGATTGAAGATCGCGTTGAGCAGGGCTTCGCGCTGGGCCGTTTGGCGATAGGTTGCTTGGGATTCTTTCAACAAATCTTCAGCGATTTTGCGATCGGTGACGTCTTCGATCGCCCCGAGTAGGCCCACGACATTGCCCTGAGCATCATGCATCGGCAGTTTGCTCGTTTCGCGCCAGCTGAGCTGACCATCGGCTTGTCGCTGCGACTGTTTGATCCGCAACATCGGGGTATCGGTTGCCATCACGCGGCGATCGCATTCTAGATACCAAGCAGCCTGTTCGTCAGTCCACGGCAGGTCAGCATCGGTGAGACCCACGACGGCGCTGCGATCGGGCAAGCCCGCCATCTCAGCCCACCGTTGATTGCAGCCGAGATAAACCGAGTGCCGATCTTTCCAAAAAATATATTGGGGAATATTGTCGAGTACTAACTGCAGAAAATCGACCGACTCGTGCATCGGATCGACACAGCGCCTCGGCGGTTGACTGGGCACAGCCTTCGTTGGCGGGGCTGAATCCATAGTCGGATTGGTGGCAGATGACAGCGCTGGGGAGGCCGCAGCGGGGTTGGGCATCTGCGCCCCCACAATCGAGTCTGGATGAGCCTTCAGCTGAGCCGCAGTCAAGCTGTTAGGCGTCACCGGCAGCAGGGGCTCGGCCGGGGGGAGCTGGTGACTGACACTCACGATGTAATTGACCTGCCCCTGCTGATCGGTGATCGGGGTGTAGGTGACTTCATATTGCTGTCCGGCCTCTCCCCTTGGCAACCAATGTAGCCGCCGCTCAGCCGCCGCCTGTTGCTGAACGCTCCGGAGCGCCTCGTCGACTTGCTGCCAATACTGACGCCACGATTCGGGCTGCCGATGTTCTTCGGCTAAGGCGGCCAGACCCGCATTGGTTTGCCCAAGGCAGCTAGGGATACCGACTGCCAAGCGTTGCGATAAAGCCGGACTCACAGCGCAATAGCGAAGCTGGTGATCGTAGACTGCCATGTCCTCTAGCGATCGCTCCACGAGTTGCTGGAGGGCAGTCGCGAGAGTCAAACTAGCATTAGAGGCGGCAGACATAGCAGTTCGTCGAACTTTTAAGCGTTCGGGCGGTGATCAATATCATCGATAGAGTACCCATCAGCCCAACGGTAGAAACGATTTTGCGCCCTGCCCCGGCTCAGGCAATGCTGCCACGTTTTCGCGCTTCCTTAAAAGACGTGCCGACATTTTGCAAACCGGCGCGAATCATCTCGCGCTCTAGCAGGGCAAAAAATCGGCTGCGATCGCCCCCCCGCACCACCGCATGATTGTGGGCCTCAGCCAGCGCGATCGGATAGCCATAACCCTTTTGCACCTGAGTAATCACCATTTCTAGCGCCGCGTCACGGAGCGACACATCGAGGGCCACCCATTCAGGTAGCTCAATCCGAGCCACCTCAGCGCCAACGTGCAGATAGCAAAAATAGATGCGATGTTCCCCATAGTCAGCCAGGATATTGACGGAACTGCGCCATAGCGGCCCGCGCTCGCCCGGGGCTAAATGAGTGGACCAGAGAGCCACGTCGCGCAGTGGATCAAACACTTGGCACGGCGCCGAATCGCGCTGGGAGGCACAGTGGGTTAAGCAATCGGGCACCTCAAACGGGCAGCTCTGTAGCCGCATAAAGTTCAGCGCTTCACCGCTACGCGAGGCACTGACATAGCCCACCAGGGGAATGCCCGCCGTCTGCAACTCGTCCCAAGCGGCCAAAATGGGGGGCAAGATGCGATCTCGGGCGGCATTGGGCAGATCTTCTAAAAACCAGTAGATTAAGGAGCCATCCGTCAAGGCCAAGGTGGGCACCGAAGCCTCAGTCGCGGGCTCCGCTGCCATCGTGAGGGCTAAATCGGCCAGGGCTTGAGCTTCAGAAACGGTGCGGCGATGGCCCATCCATTCTTCAGTGCTAATGCCCCACTGGCGAGAAATGTAAAGGTCTTCGGGACGATAGACCACCTCAGGCAGACTGTCTAATAGCGGAAAGCGGCCCTGACCGTAGTGCAGCACGACCCGCCCCACGTTGAGCAGATAGCAGTAGGCAATTTCGTGATGACTGGGGGAAATCTGCGACCCATCAGTGGCCAATACGGTATGGGCGGCGGGCGCAGCCGCAATCGCCACGCGGGTATCCAACGGTTCCATCGGCATCGCGATCGCAAAGGGAATGCGATCGTGCCAGGCTTCTAGGCGCTCGATCAACTCTGCCTGGTGGGCCTGAGCACGCGCCATCAGCGTATTGGCGATTTTGACGCGGCGTCCGGCAGCTTCGGCTTCTTCTTTGAGGTGATGACTGATGCCCTGCATTTGCTGGGCGAGCTTCATCAGATCCAACATGGCAGTGCTCTGATTGCGTCTGGAATCCGCTTCCAGGAGAGCGGGTGAGTCCGTGATCGCGAGCGCCCAACCCCGATTTCCACCAGGGAGAGGCAGTCCTACCGAGCATGACCAGGCATTAGGCAGCCGCCTGCCACACTGAGAACTCACGTACTAATTGAGATAACGATAACAGATGGATGCGGGAATCGATCGCGGCGCATTCCCGTTCATCGGCGGTGTTGTAGCCCCAATCGGCCAGAAACAGCACAATATCCTGCAGGTCATCCACAGCTTTGACTTTATCCAAAGTCTTGAGGCGATCTTCGATAAACCAAATGGGCACGGTGCCAGTCACCTCAGCCGCGAACGACTGCCGGAGCTGCTGGAGCGTATCGGTTTTGGGCTGGTTGATCTCTTTGCCAATGATTTGTTCGCGGGGCAGATCAACACCGGCCTGAGCCAGCAGAGCCTGAATAAATCGCCCCTCTTTAGTCGAGATAATGATGGGAAAGATCCCGGCGGCGATCGCCTCCTGCAGCCGGTCAATCACGCCGGGATAACAGCGATGCAGACTCAACCACCCCTCTAAGTCAGTCGTAATCCCGCGATCGCGGACGCCATCCACAGCCGCCATCGCCCCATCAGGCGACAGTGAAGTTTCGGCCAACAGCGCCTGCACCAGGGTCGGCCAGCGGTCTAAAACAGTCGCAGCGGTCACGCCTTGCTGTAGCGCGTGGAGCAGCAGCGGCATTTCCCAACCGGTTTCAATCACCGGACGCAGGGGATAGAACTGTTCGGCCAAGCCCTCGGGTGGCGACGGTTCAGCATCGAGAAACAGCTGGCAATAGGCTCGCCAAGACGTCTGAAAATATTCGATCAGACCATCACAAAGGACACCGTCAAAATCTAAAGCCAAGATGGCGGGGGCGGTCATGGGCATTCAATTAGGCGGGTTGAACACGGCAAATGAACTAGACAGGGCAGCAGCGATCGTCGATACAGCGACGGCTGATCAAAAGAACGATCAGGCCCTTCTCACTAAGTTCATCACTACAGTACCGCGCCCAAACAATTGAAAACTCATGAGTTGAACAAACAAGCCACCTGGTACGCCCGAGACCCTGCTCAGGCGTACCAGGTGACCAGTCGCAGTCGAGTTTGGGGCAATGAATGAACCCCTACCGTCGAACCGCCGTCTTTGAGGTGACTCGCTAGGGGCTGTCATCATTTAGCGGCTGCATCTTTTCGCCGCAAAGAAGCGAGCAGCCCGTAGCGAGTCAATGAGGTGCGGACGCGGTCATGCCCATCTGCAAAGCGTTCTAGATTTGATTAATGACGCGCCCTAACCCGCAGCTTGGGCAGGCCGTTGAGCGACACTGGCGCTGGCAGTCGGGGCGGCGGCGGCCTCAGGCTCAATGTTGACGAACTCAATGTGGTTAACCAACGTGGTCACAAATGCAAACAGCAAGAAGGGTAAAGACAAGACCAATATCAAACCCACTGAGACCAAGGCATACAGGGGTTGGCGGGCACCCATCAGACCCATCGAAGCCGCCAAACTAATAAGCAACACGACCAACCAGGCAATCACCTGACCGTAGATATCGCCAAAAGTCAGCGTGCAGTTAAACCGATACCGTTGTAGCTTGTCCATAATCTCTCGGGGATAAACTCTGGCTATTTTCAGGATATAAGTCTCGCCTCAGAAAGCAGGGTTTCTCAACATATTTGAAAATATTGCAGCAAACAGTTACAAAGGTTGATACAGTTTTGGCTCCTCCGCGTCGGCGCAGCAAACCTACTCCCCGCAAGCCGTCTAGGCCGTCAGCCACGGCTCAACGGGGCGCTGGACAGGCGTCAGCGGCCTATCGCTATCTCATCTTCTATAAGCCCTACGACGTGCTGAGTCAGTTCACTGACAGTCAGGGCGATCGTGCCATTCTAAAACAGTTCATTGATGTGCCAGCGGTTTATCCGGTGGGTCGCCTTGATCGCGACAGCGAAGGCCTGCTGTTGTTAACCGACCATGGCCGCCTGCAGCATCGCTTGAGCGATCCCCAATACGGCCATCCCCGCACCTATTGGGTGCAGGTTGAGCGCCAACCGGATGCCGCGGCTCTACAGCAGCTCCGCCAAGGCATCGAGATTAAAGGTCAACGCACGCGTCCAGCGCAGGTGACCTGCTTGCCCCAAGCGCCCATCCTGCCCCCGCGTCAGCCCCCCATTCGCTACCGCAAATCAGTGCCCACCAGCTGGCGCGAACTGGTGCTCACCGAAGGTCGCAACCGCCAGGTGCGGCGCATGACCGCAGCGGTGGGGCATCCGACCTTGCGATTGGTGCGGTGGGCGATCGGCAGCTTGACCCTGGCGGGCTTGGCTCCTGGCGATTGGCGATCGCTGACTCCCGCCGAAGTACAGCAGCTCTTAGCCGAAAATTCACTGCAGTAAACCTGGCCACCCGATCACGGGCAAGTACTCCTCGTGTCATTCGACAATTGTCGGTATTTCCGGATTTTGGCTGCCGGATCGGGAAATTTCTTAGTATGTTTGGTGGGAGCGATCGTTTGGATCCGATTGTGTGGCATTGAATGGTTGATGCACCCAGTTGCCCGATGCCCCCGGTTGCCCGATGCAGCTCAGCTCACCGGCGATTCTTCGGGTAAGCTATGGTGATAAAACTTTTCGATTGCCTCGCCAGATAGCAGCTTAGGTTCCTGGCTATGTTTGTCTGCCCGCACTGCCAATTCGAAAACCCAGCTCGAAATCGTTTTTGTCAGCAATGCGGCAATGCCCTGAAGGGACTGCAAGCGATTGTCACGCCCACCCGTGGCAGCGAGCGCTCTCCCCAATCGCCGCTGCCGGAAACAGCAATCGCGGGCACGGTGGCGATCTCCGCGACCACTCCAGAAACTGCGGCGACCTCACCGCAAGTAGCGCAACTACTCACCGCCGACCAGCGTTTACGAGGGGAGCCTCGATATCAGCTGCGGCAACCCACCGCCGCCAACACCCCGTTAGACACGACGGAAGTGATGCTCAGCCTTTTGGACTGTGAGCCCGCGAGTGACTCTCCCCTGATGCAATTGCTCGACAACGCGGGCGAAGATATCGATGATGATGAGCTAGTCGAGAGCTTGCCCACTGCGGCGTTGGCCTACTGGCAGTTACAAGATCAGTTTTTCCCCATGGTGCCTGAGCTGCAGGCCGCTTGGCGGGACGGCGAGCTAGCGGTGGTCGTGGTAGAAGATCGCTCCGCCTGGCAAACGCTCTCCGCTTTACTGCAGTCTGGAGAGGTTGCGCCCCTAGAGCTGGTGCACTGGTGCTACGAAATTTTGACGCTGTGGGATGCCCTGATCGCGGTCGAGGCAGAACCTAGCTTACTGGAACCCAACAACTTACGCGTTGATGATGATCAGGTGGTCTGTTTACAACGCCTCATTTTTAATGCGGGCGATCGCCGGTATACCCTGCCAGATCTGGGGCTGCTGTGGCAGTCACTCCTGCAAGAGTTGGCCTATGAACTCCCGACCTTAACGGCGCTGGCAGACCAGATGACAGCCGGTGAGATCACTGAGATTGCGCTGGTAAAAGCGGAGCTAGCCGATATTGCCGATGAGCTGCAGGGCATCTCGCTCAGCCCTGCCCCTGATCTCGGCGCAGCGTCTGATCAGAGCACAGAGGCGGCATCCCCGCCGCCGAATGCGGCCACCGACTTATTGTTGACGGGGCTCAGCGGGATGCCGGTGCCACCGTTGTCAGAAGATGACGAAGTGCCCGCGCTAGTGGTTGATGACCTCTTGCTGGCAGCAGAGTTAGAAGACTTGGAGGGCGAAGACAACCTAGAGGTGTCATCCTCGGAAGATGGCCTGAGTGATCTCCCCACCATGGCTCTACCGATGAAGCTCTATCGGTTAGACGAGGTGGGTCGCACCCATATTGGGCGGCAGCGATCGCATAACGAAGATTCGTTTTTTGCGGAGACTCAACTCAAGCGTACGGATAGTCCCTTGGGCACGCAGCTTCAGGCCCGAGGTCTCTATATTTTGTGTGATGGTATGGGCGGCCACCTCGGTGGTGAGGTGGCGAGTGCCTTAGCAGTGAAGACCTTACGCGATTACTTTTTAGAACATTGGGTCGCAGAACTGCCCGATGAAACCGTGATCAAGGACGGCATCTTGCAGGCAAATCAGGCTATTTTTGAGCAAAATGAGTCGGAAAATCGGGCTGGCAATGCTCGTATGGGCACCACCTTAGTTTTGCTCTTGGTAGCTGATCATCAGGCCATCGTGGCCCATGTGGGGGATAGCCGCCTCTACCTCTGTACCCGGCAAGGGCTCAAGCAAATTACGGTAGATCACGAAGTCGGGCAGCGCGAAGTGAACCGGGGCGTCGAGCCCGCAATCGCCTATGCCCGCCCCGATGCCTATCAGCTCACCCAGGCCTTAGGCCCGCGCAACAACGATGATGTCGCGCCGAGTATTACGCCGTTCCCGATTACCCAAGACATGCTATTGCTCTTGTGCTCCGACGGCTTGAGTGACAACGACCTGCTCGAAAACCACGTCAAATCTCATGTGGAACCGATGCTGCGATCGCGAGCCGACCTGGATGAAGGCATCGCCAACCTGATTGATCTGGCCAACGAAGAAAATGGCCATGACAACATCACCGCGATCGGCGTCCGGGTCAAACTCCGCCCCAACTTAGAAGCCGCACAGTCCATGGCAGAGGCGGCTAAGCCAGTCAATCCGCCCATTGATCAACCGACAACTCAGACCGATTAACAGATCAGCTCGCCCCTGCATCGAATCCGGTATTCAGGTTGCTTGACGCCTTGGCCTCCCCGTCCTCTTGACGATGCTGGCCAGGGGACGTCATCCAATCGGGAGCTGCTCCGGATCGTCCTACAGCGTGATGGGCGCGATCGGTTCGATATTGGGGCCATGCCCGCCGACCTGGTTAGTGCGCAGAATCCACACGGTGGCACCGTACTTCAGAAAGGCTCGTACCACGGTATCGCTAGCTTTACGCGGCAGCAGTGTGCGCCAGCTGGTGAGGCCCATCATCAGGTTTTCGAGGGGCTTATGTTCCAAAGTGGCACCCAGATTAAACTCATTGGTTTCCCAGTCAGCGCGAGTCTTGCCAAAGGGCTGCAGAGCCTGCTTCAAGTCTTTGCCAAAGATCATTAACTGTTGAAATCGCTGAGCCTGGTCTGGATGGTTGGTCGCCCAGTGCTGCAATTGTTCTGCTTGCGCCCCAATCGCCTGCCCCAGCTGTTGCACCGCCGCAAAAAAGGCCTGGTTGGAATCTTGAGAGCAGTTATTGGCCGGGCCGACGTAGGTGGCACCGGTGCCATCGCCGATGCGATATCGCGCCGTCATGGCCATCAAGAAGTTTTCCATATAGTGCAGGGCCGACTGGGGAGCCCGGTCGAAGTCAAAGTCTTCGGTAAAGCAGGGAAGTTTAACCACCATGTCACAGGTGGGGCGGTTGCCTAACCAGCCCATTTGGCGATCGCCCATATAGCGCGACCAGTGCAGGGTACCCGCCACCAAACCATCCGTATTTTGGGTATAGACCTGGTAATAGCAAATATCAAACCGTAGTTCATCCGCCAGCGGATCGTGTTTCACTTCCGCCACACCAAAGGCAAAGTGGCCAAAGAAGATAGGCGTCGCTGCCGCCGGTTCTTTTTGAGGGCCGCCGATACCGCCATAGGTGTGTAGCACCAGGGCGCGATCGCCCACCTGCCAATCCTCAACAGCAGCTTGAATGGCAGCGGAAGAACCGTTGTCGCGGGGCGTTCCTAACACCGATGCGGTTTGCCCTTTTTTCGCGGCGATGTCCTCCCAAGTTTCTTGGCGAATGTGACGGTAGACGTTCTTTTCGCCAAAGACGACGCGATCGGGCTGCAGTCGCATGAGGCCTCGCGGCATCCAAGCTTGAATCACAAACTGCCCAGCCGCGTTCAGCGCCCCATAGACATACCACCCCGGCTCATTGCTGGGTGAATTTTCGATTTGGTTCAGGGTCGAGGGATAGCTGCCATAGTCCTTAGCCACGATCACGGGGGGCGTGCTCATCACCGTTTCAGGGCCGTCGAACTGACGGGTAGCCGCGTTGAAATGGCGCACGCGATACTGGTCGGGAGCCTCAGGCGCGATGAACTGCACCAGCGCGTAATAACGACCGGTGATTTCGACGGGCTGATAGCGGGTATATAGGGCCACCGTGCCGTCAGCCGTCGATCGCACATCAATCGCCGTCAGCATCACCGTCATGTCATCCACGGGATGACTGCCCGCCAACGATTCAAGGGGATCGACTTGCCGCCACCGGTTAATGCGATCGGGCAGCACCATGCCGCCAAACTTACTGTTATATTCCGCATCAGCGCTGAAGTTGACGTCGCGGGTCACGGCTTTGACGAGACGCTGCACGCGGGGCAGGTCGCGCTGCCACCGCAGGGGCACCGTTTGCCCTACCAGGTGCGCGTAGTTAGGCGGCGCATGGGAGACTTCGATGAGCACCCCTCGCACCTGCGATCGCGCCGCTTTCGCGGGCAAAATCAACCGCCCCATCCACTCGCCAATGGGTTGATACAGGGCCGGGTCAGGTGACGAGCCAATGGGATAAAAACTCGGCTGGCAAAACGGCAGCTCACGATAGAGACTGTAGTTACTCGGCTTCGCCGGTTCCAGATCTTTGCCCGTTTCGAGATCGCCGCCAAGGATGGCGTTAATAGTGTCAATCGTTTGCTGCAGGGCCGTCCGCCCATCGGCCAGAATCACTTTGGGATCCAGCACTCCCCCCGGCACATTGTGACCCACCGGCCCCAGGGGAATGATCGTAATCTTGCCCAGCCGCTTGGCCCGGTTCCAAAACGACAGGGGAAAGAGCTTCCACCGGCCCGGAAACATCAGGGGGCCAATGCGTTCAACATCGTCTTTTTCACCCACCAGATGGTGCAGATGCTCCAGTTTAAGAAAGTTACTGTTGGCGCTGATCACCCCACCAATGGAAATCACATCAATCGGCGCGGCGATCGCCCGCTTTAAAAAGGGCGCATTGGCACAAGACATTTGACCGCCACCACTGTAGCCAATGAAGGTGACCGGGGTGCCGCTGCCCAGGCGATAACCGTTTTTGAGCAGACCGCTCAGCACAATCTGCGCAATGCCCTGGTTATAGAGCGGGCCGTAGCGGCGATCGGCAGAGACGCCCACAATTAAGACGTTGCGGATGTTGACGATCAGCCCCAGCAAACTAGCCGGGTTGGCAAACCGCAGCTTGTCAGCATAGCGCCAAAAAAACGACAGCGTCCGGTCTTCATCCAGCGGCTTGTTCATCACGGAATAGGGCATGATGCCCCGCACCAATGCCACCCCCTCTGGTAGGGCGGGGGCCAACGCATCGAGAAAATCTTCGACGTCGGGCAAATACTCATAGCTCGATTTACCAATGCCATCGAGGTAAACCACATACCGGTCAATGGTGTCGGTGTCGGCGATCGGTTCGGCTAGCTCACCGGAATTATCGATCGCGTTGACTTCATCTTCATACCAACCGGCCCACCAACCGAGCGTTTCTAGGGGGGCCAGCAGCCCCGCGACAATGACGGCGATGATCGCAATCCACACCAGGTTGAGCACCAGCTGAAACAGCTCGGGCAAGTTACCAAACCAACCAAACCACCATTCCCGCACGGGTCGCAACAGCACCAGCACGATGAGCGTCAGCACGACCATGGCGATCAGCCCGAGGGCCGTTTTCAGCAGCGGACCATAGCTGCGTTCTGCGCCCTTAGTGACCGTGGGTTGAGCCGTAGCCGTGGTGATCGCTTCGCCAAACCCCACAGCGGCCAACGGCGGCCTATTGTCACCGGCAGACAAACTGATCGGCACCGCAGTTTTCAGCTCTTGTTTAACGGTGTCGAGCCGCTGTTGAACCTCTACTTTGAGTTCATCGGTCGAAGCGGCAATGCGGTCTTGAAAGAGGGTCACGATCTCTTGGCGTTCGGTTTTGAGATCGACCCCGGCTGCCGTATCTTCTAACCATTGAGTCAACGCCGCGATCGGGCGACCAATGGTTTGTTCAATAATTTGCAGCACTAGCCAGCCAAAGGCCACATAGCCAAACGCCTCGGGAATGTTCGCACCGGTCACAGCCCCAAAGCCCACCACCATGGCCAGCAGGTGCCACACCGACAACAAAGACAGTAGGGGGACGCCGAGGTAAGGTAGCGCGCCCAAAAAACTAAACAGTAGGGGGGCATAAGCCAACCCGAGTACCGTGATCAGAGCGCTCAGGGAAACGCTGATGTACCAAGGCACGAGCGTAATCAACCAGGTTGCCCCCACCAGCGCCAAAAAGCCCCCGACAAACAAGAGGGCGTTAATCAACAGGCTCATCACAAACCGCAGCGGCTTGACCTGATTGAGAAACAGAATGACGCACTGACCAATGCTGCGCGACAGCCCCGCCAACACCACAATCAAGAGCGCCAGCCACATCCCCATCGGTAAGCTGCTAGCGATGCGAAACGCGGTACCGTTGAGGGCAAAGACGTAACCGACAATTTCCCAAAATTGATCGAGCATAGGGCAGGTTTACAACAACGGTAGAAACAGCCAGGTTAAAGGTGAACCCATCCAGCTCAGAGCACAATAGAGCAAAAATACCGTCTTGCGATCGCGGCACCACTCATTAGACCCATTCTTTGCCAAGTTGTTGCACAATCCAACCGCCCGCACTGTTGCCCGATTTTTCAGGCAGTGGATTCACATAGCAGAAGTCGGAATGCAGAAGTCGGAAGTCGGAATTGAACACCTTGCCAGATCATAGTCTCAGCCTTCTGGAGTGACCCGATCAAACTGTGGCTGGCGATAGGAGCCGGGCGAGGACAACAGTCCTGTCAAACTAGTGGCCTCGCCTTTAAATCAGGTCTCAAAGTCTGCCAAGAAATAACCTGTTCAAGAACCCGGTTTCGATGGAAAACTTGTCGCAGGCTGTTGAGCTGTTTCCAGAAACCGGGTTCTTCAGGTGGAGTATTTCTTATGTTTGATTACTCTCAACACGCTCAGCCGGACTTTGGAGCGGCGGTGGCGGCGAGGCCACAATGTTGAGGGGCGATCGCGTGCGGGGATGGTGCAACTGCAGCCGATGGGCGTGCAACCAATAGCCACAGTCACCCGGCACCGGCACGGCTCCCGGCGCATCAGTCACCGGATAAGGCTGGCCGCCCGGCGCATACAGCGGATCATGCAACAGCGGGTAGCCTGCCGCCGCCAGGTGAATTCGAATCTGGTGCGGTCGCCCCGTAAAAATCGTCACGTCTAGCAGCGTGTGAGCGTCACAGCGGCTGACCACTCGGGCTGCGCTGCGGGCCGGTTTACCCGTGGGCGTCGCCGCATGCACCGTGCCCAACTGGGGATAAGGCACTGGCCCAATGGGCGTGGTCATCAGCAACCTGTCAGGCAACTCACCAGGGCCAACCAGCGCCCGATAGGTTTTGCGCAGAGCCTCGGCGGGGGCGGTTTCAGAAGACGTTTCATCAGGGGACGTTTTATAGGTTGATCGGCGCATCTGGCGACTCAGCTCCGATTTGGCCAGCGGCGATCGCGCCCACAGCATCACCCCCGACGTCCCCCGCCCTAAGCGATGAACCGGACTCAGGTGCGGATCATCGTAGCGCTGCCGCAGCTGATGCAGCAGCGTATGTTCTAAAAAGCCACCGCCGGGTAAAACGGGTAATCCTGAGGGTTTGGCGATCGCCAGGAAGTCGTCATCTTCATAGAGCACGGCAAACTCCAGCGGCACGGCGGGTTCTTGCCACGGGGGACGATGATAGGCCAGTTGCTGCCCGGCCTGTAGCGGCTGCTCCGCCCGACCGAGCCCCTCATCCACCATCACCTGCCCCAACTCAATCCGCTGTTGCCACTCCGCCCGACTCGAATGTTGATACCGCTGGGCGTAATAGTCCAACAGGGTTTGGCCCACCGCAGCGGCAGGAATGCGATCGCGATAAACCCAGCCCTGATTCATGCGACACCGACCCATCGTGAGTGTGGCGAAAGGCTCTGCGCTTCCACGACATCCTCAGGACAAAAACCGCTTCTAGCAAGGTTGGGCACTGCCACCTCCCTGCGAGCGGAACACGTTTTTTCAGCAACGCTCTGCCAGTCCCCCTTGCTCAGTTGCCCCTCGGCCCCGCCGCTCCTCAAACGCGCCCTCACAACACTGACAACTGCTCGCCCGCTGCTCGCTCCTGCATCACCCGTTCCACATCACCACGCCGATACAGGGGCCGGTTCTTACGTTTAGAAAAGCGGCTTTCGATCTGAGCATCCGTCAAAATTTGCTGCGTCACCGGGGCCGAACACTGCAGCATCGTCGCCGCATCCTTCAGGCGAATCCACTGGCGACCAAAGCGGGCAATCAGCACCGCCTCATCTTCTGACTGAATCTGTTTGAGCAGTAGTTCGGCCAGCAGCCAGCAGGCCAGGGTGTCCGCTCCGGCCCGGTGCGAAGTGCCGACGTCAAAGCCAAAATGTTTCACTAGATTAGGCAAACTGCGAGACGGTAAGTCAGCCAGCAGCAGCCGTGAGAGCAGCACGGTGCAAAGCTGAGCTGCCTGCGATCGCCTAAAAGTATGGTCGAGGTGACGATATTCGGCCTGCAAAAAGCGATAGTCTAATTCCAGATAATGCGCCGTCAATACACCTGCCTCTAGCCGTTCTAAACAGTCGGGCCACACCTCTTCGGGAAAACGCCCTTGGGAGACCATCGACTGATCAATGCCCGTGATGCGGGTGATCATGGCCGGGACGCGCACGCCGGGATTAATCAAATGGGTTTCTTGATGCAGAATGCCGGCCTCTAAGCTGGCCTGCAGCACCGACACCTCAATCACGCGAGCCCCGCGATAGGGCAATGAGCCGGTCGTTTCCACATCGACGACGGTCAGTGGCGATTGACTCACCTCGCGATAAAAAGCCAGCAGGTCTTTCGACAATAGGGCCGATTGGCCTTGATATTTTTTGGGGGTTGCCATGCAGGTATGCGATCGCCCAGCTTTCCTAAGATACACGGCTGTCTTTGATTCTGCTGATCCCGAACCCACGACCCTCCTCGACGCAGGCCACAATCCAGGCGCAGTGAGTCAGGTGGTTTCTCACAACCAACCGGGCAACTTAAGGGCGTGTCACCTCCATCATCCCAGTCCTGCAGACTGCAACGGTTGCCATGAGTTCGCTGTTAGACAAACTGCTCCATTTCGCGATCGGGCTCGGCGTTCTGTTTTGGGCCGCATTAGAGCGCCATCACCGGTCGGCAGCGCGAGTAATTAATCCACTGGTGTTTCTCATCATGGTGGTATGGGGAGCCAGCGGCTTGTTTCTGTTTCGCAAGCTGGGCATCCCGCTACTCCGCCATACCGCCTTCTACATGGCGGTGCCCGACTGGGATCTGCCCCTCTACAAATTGACTCGGCTGCGGTTTCTCATCCATCGCAGCTGGCCTTTTCATTCGGTGCTCATTCCTCTGCTGTTACTGGGCCTGTGGCTCTGGCTGAGCCGCCAACCAGGGTGGCATCGCTGGCAACGCATTGGACTCAGTACGTTACGAGACGGCGCGATCGGCCTGTCGGTGGGCATGAGCGCTCACCTCATCTGGGACGCGCTATTGTCTTCTACCCGCCGGGGCTTTTACATTCACGGGTTCAGCAGCGGGACTTCGTTGCTGTGGCTGCTGGTCAATGTGGCTTTAGGCCTCGGGGTTCCCTGGTTAATCGCGGGGGCGCTCAGCCGCGCTGGCCCAGCGAGTTCGAGTGAGTGAGGGCGATCGCCAACCGTTGACATCATGATTGATGACCAAATCGACATCTGAGGAATTTAGAAATGCGAGCCTTTTATTTCGTAGCGGGTCTAGCCTTAATGCTGTTGGGCATTTACTTTTTAGGTCAAAATATTTTGTTCACCACCCATGCCTATCCCTGGTGGCGCGGCATTGCCGCTGACCTTTCGGTGATTTCTTTGTGCATTGGCATCGTGATGATCATTTTCCTCAACGGCGATGCCAAAACACTCGGCTGGATTGCCGTCGGCTTTGGCATCGTTTGCGTCTTTGTCAGCAGCCGCGCAATTTTGAATCCCACCAGTCTTTGGCAGTTTTTTCTGGCCTTTGCTTCGATGGGCGCGGGTTACAAGATGATGACGACTCAACGCAATCCGTTTTGAGTCAGTAAACACGACTGCCTGGTTTGATTCAAATCCTGGTTAACGACGCCTGCCCTGACGAGCGGCAGTAAACGAGGCGCAGATTTAAGGTGAGCCAAAAGCCATGTCGAAACCTATCAGTGAAAATGAGCTACTTCAACTCATCAAGTCAGCCGAGTTGGAGATGGCAGAGAAACCACCCATCAAACGATTTTGGACCCGAATCAAGATTCAGCCCCAGAAGTGGAGTCTGCCGACTTGGGGAGATCAGGGGGGCGGCTTTTGGGTTGTTGCCCTGGTAGGTCAAACATGCATTTATTACAACAATATCGAAGAGGGTTTCAACATCAGCCCATTTAGCACCTGTGGGAAAATCGATGAATATTGGTGCAACGAAGACGAGTTAGCCTTCTGTATTCGTTTCTTTTATCAAGCATTTATGAGGGATGTTGGTGGATTAGGGGTATCTAACGAGATCGACTCTGTCAATGCGCCGAACGGTGTTGAGAAGCCATCGTCAGAGCCAGAGTCCCTTGAACACCAGTGATTCTTGCCAGTTTAACGAGCCGGCCACTTAATTTCTTTCTCGCCAGCTGAGTATCCCGCTAATTAGCCATACTGCTTGTCTCTAACTCGGTTGGCGATCGCCGCTAGGGCATCAGCCATTGCTGCAATCAAGGCGGCATTTGCAAACAAGATTGTTTTGATGAATACAATCTGGCCATCCAACCCCTCTTAAAGTCACTGGTGTGATCTGAAACACATTGACTGGGTTCGAGAGGAGTGGGTTAGCGATATGGTCTGGGGAATAAGCCGACGGGGCAGATTTGCCTTAATGAGTCTGGGGGTAACTGCCCTATTAGTTGCGATCGCTAGCTTTGGCAACGGGGCTGGGTTGGGGTCGCGGGCGATCGCTCAAATGGAGGCCGATTACTATCTCCCGGCAACTGCGGATACCGTGCATTGGGGCTATTTTAGCCAAGAGTTAGAACCCGAATTAGTCATCAACTCTGGCGAAACCGTCACGGTGGAAACCCTCACCCACCACGCCAACGATGACGCCTCGCTGATGGTCATGGGTGACCCCGGTGCCGAAAGCGTCTACGAATGGACCGAAGACTTTAAAGGCGTTGATCGCCGGGGGGCCGGCTCCGTCGACCCCGAAGTCTATACCGTGGGAGCTGGAGAGGGCGCCGGAGTCCACATTTTGACCGGGCCAATTTATGTCAGTGGGGCCGCCCCTGGTGATGTGTTAGAGGTCGAAATTCTTGATGTGGCCCCCCGTCCGACCGCTAACCCGGAATATGAGGGCCGCACCTTTGGCAGTAATGCGGCGGCTTGGTGGGGCTTCCATTACAACGACATGCTGGAGGAATCTCGCGAAGTCATCACCATCTATGAACTTGATTCCACTGGGGAAGAAGACTACGCCACCGCGTTGTACAACTATCAATGGACGCCCCAAACGGACCCCTACGGCGTCGTTCACGAAATCATGGACTATCCAGGGGTGCCCGTCGACCATGACACGGTGGATAAAAACTATGAAGTGCTCGAAGGGGTCACCGTCCCCATTCGCCCCCACTTTGGGGTGATTGGCCTCGCCCCTGCTGAAGCGGATGTCGTGGACTCGATCCCGCCCAGCTACTTCGGCGGCAATATCGACAACTGGCGCATTGGTAAAGGGGCGACGATGTACTACCCCGTTGCAGTAGACGGCGCTCTGTTATCGATGGGGGATCCCCATGCGGCCCAAGGCGACTCAGAATTGGCGGGTACGGCAATTGAAACTTCTCTGACAGGGACGTTTCGGATCACAGTGCATAAGCAAGATGAGCTAGCAGATACCATTCTCGAAGACCTGAACTATCCGCTGTTAGAAACCGCCGATGAATACGTGATACACGGGTTTAGCTACCCCAACTACCTGGCTGACCTGGGTGACACCGCTCAACAAGAGATCTATGCCAGCTCGTCCATCGACAAAGCGATGCGCGATGCCTTCCGCAAAATGCGCCATTTCTTGATAACGACTCAGGGCTTATCCGAAGATGAAGCGGTGTCGCTGATGTCGGTCGCGGCAGACTTTGGCATTACCCAAGTTGTGGATGGTAACTGGGGTGTCCACGGCGTGATCAAAAAAGAGGTTTTGCCCACAGCGTAAGCACAGCAAAGATGGAGAGCAGCAGAGTACAGCGAGCTGAGGGCAGAATCCAGGAGTGAAAACCTTGCTGGGCGTCAGATTTGCATCTGGAGCGTATGCTAACTCCTGGATTCCTGAAAGGGTGACAAAGCGACTCTAGCCTATATCAAGCAAAGCTTTGAGAAAATAATCAGGCAAAAAAATAGGGGACCTTCTGAGGCTACCCCACAAAAATATGTAGCCTGCATCAGACCAAATCACGCTTCGTGCTCATCTGAGCGACACCCAGTATTTAACTTTGCAGTGACTAACGAGCTGGCCACTTAAGTTTCTTTCTCGCCAGCTGAGTATTCCGCTACTTAGCTATACTGCTTGTCTCCAACTCGGTTGGCGATCGCCCATTTCCCCTGAGCTATTTGGCAAAGCTTGGGAGAGTCTGCCTGCACAAGACTCACAGTGGGTCGCCTCGCGGCTGAGCACGCCGTCGCCCAATCGCCTGCAAAACCGATACAGTAAAGAAAACGTAACGTTTTCGACAAAGGCAGAGGCAACGATATGCGCGTAATTCTCATGACCGGTAAAGGCGGAGTCGGCAAGACTTCTGTGGCCGCAGCGACCGGTTTACGTTGCGCCGAGGTGGGCCACAAAACATTGGTGCTGAGCACCGACCCGGCGCACTCTTTAGCCGATAGCTTTGATATGGAACTCGGGCACGAGCCCCGCCAGGTGCGGCCCAACCTGTGGGGCGCAGAGCTGGATGCCCTGCTGGAGCTGGAAGGTAACTGGGGTGCCGTGAAACGCTACATCACAGATGTGCTGCAGGCACGAGGCTTGGATGGCGTCGCCGCTGAGGAACTGGCCATTTTGCCGGGTATGGACGAGATTTTTAGCCTGGTGCGCATGAAGCGGCACTACGACGAGCGCGAATATGACGTGCTCATCATCGACTCGGCTCCCACCGGCACCGCGCTGCGATTGCTGAGCTTGCCCGAGGTGGCCGGTTGGTATATGCGCCGCTTTTACAAACCGTTTGAAGCGGTGTCAGCCGCGTTACGCCCCCTGGTCGAACCGCTTTTTCGTCCAGTGGCCGGTTTCTCGTTGCCGACCAAAGAGGTGATGGATGCCCCCTACGAGTTCTATGAGCAGTTGGTCGAGCTGGAAAAAGTCCTGACTGACCCCACCACGACATCGGTGCGGCTGGTAACCAATCCCGAAAAAATGGTCATCAAAGAATCCCTTCGCGCCCATGCCTACCTCAGCCTTTACAACGTGGGTACCGATTTGGTGGTGGCCAATCGCATCATTCCGGACTCGGTAGAAGATCCTTTTTTCCAGCGTTGGAAAGATCAGCAGCAGCAGTATCGTCAAGAAATCCACGAGAATTTTCATCCGCTGCCGGTGCGCGAGATTCCGCTCTATTCAGAAGAGATGTGTGGCATCGCCGCATTGGAACGGTTGAAAGATACGCTGTACGGCGATGAAGACCCAGCCCAGGTTTACTACAAAGAGAACACGCTGCGCGTGGTGCAAGACGGCGACGATTACAGCTTAGAACTTTACCTGCCGGGCATTCCGAAGGATCAGGTGGAACTCAGCAAGTCGGCAGATGAGCTGAATATTCGCATTGGTAACCATCGCCGCAATTTAGTGCTGCCGCAAGCGTTGGCAGCACTGAGTCCGGCGGGTGCCAAGATGGAAGACGATTATCTGAAGATTCGCTTTGCCAACGTTTCGTAAATCGCGATGGCGATCGCCTCCTCGCCCCTGACCGGGCTGGGGCATTTTCGAGCCAGAACAGACCGGTACAGTCAGGGCGAGTTTAGCGAGAAACCTTAAGGCCATCGCGACCAAACATCCACAAAACCCGCCCTGACGAGTATCGTTCTTAAACTGGAAATTTCCTAAGCCACCGTGAGCAATAGGCTAATGCCGAAGATGACCAGCAGAATCAGCCAGACCCGATAGCGCTGCCAAATAATTTGCGGGGTGAGGGCAACAGTGGGCGATCGCGGCGGCTCAGCTTGGGCTCTTGCTAACTCAGCCGCGGTTGATTGATAGAGTGTGCAGGTTTTGGCATAGGGCCGCTGCGGAAACGTGCAGGAATCATCGGCATGATAGGCACAGGTGAGGCATAGCACCTCGCCAGTGGTCGTCTGATGCAGCTCAATGCTGGGATGGCCGTGGGCTTTTAACTGCAACCCACAGCGGCCACAGCCAAGATCCGTCGGATTGACCTGATTTTCACAGCGGGGACAAAGCGGCATAATCTCTCATTCCGAACATTCCGAACATTCCGAAACCCGTTTGTATCCTAGCGCGAGGGCTCATTCGTCACGGGAAAGCGCCGCACCTGAAATTCCTGAGAGGTTTCAAAGGTGTAGTCAACCCCGAGCGCATTGTCGAATCGAGTATTAATCTCAGTCAGATCTGCTTCCGGAATCGAAAACCATTCTTCGCGAGTGCGCCAGCGAATGACAAAAATCACGACCTCTGGATCATCCGGCGCAATCCAGGTTTCTTTAGAGATAAACCCCGGATATTGCTGCAGTGCTGGGGTCCAAATTTCGTCGTCGATTTTGATGTAGCGTTCTCGCTGGTCGGCAGGCATGCGAAATTTCAGCCATTCAATTACCATTTCGTCCGTCACACTCACAATTCAAAGGCGGGGGTTCCCCTGGGGGGCTGAACTTCGCTAACCGTTAACCAGAGCCGCGTTGCCCTGATGATGCGGTCAGCCGGATCAGGATTGGGGTTCGGTTGTTTAGACAGGTGCTTTTGCCAATCTTTGTCACAATGTAACGGTAATTTGGGTGCACAAGCACCTGTCTCTGGGAGGCAATATGGAATCCAACTGCCTGCTGCGTCAGTTACTGATGATTGGCATCGGCACGACGTCATTAGTGACCGAACGAATTCGACAGGTGAGCGACGAATGGGTGAGAGAAGGGAGCATCAACCCCGAACAAGCCAGTCGCTTTGTGGATGATTTTATGTCCCAGTTTTCAGGTGAGTCGGCGGCGTTTGACGAACAAGTGCAGCGCCAGCTGAGAAATGTCTTGCAAGATCTCGGGGTGCCCCGTCAGGCCGAAATGGATGAACTGCGGGGTCGCCTCGATCGCCTAGAGCGGCAAGTGCGCGATCTGGAAAACAAGATTTGGCGATAGGGCGCAACCACTGGGGGCGCTGCGCTTAAACCCTATCCCCAGGACAGACAAGTTTCGGTCAGGGTTGGGCAGTGCCAAATCCCCGCGATCGGGGACGCTATTTGTGAGCAACTCCCGGCGCAGAAAACGCTGGGCAAAAATCCTTGGCAGGTGGCCGAGATGTCGGCCTCAAATCTCGGTAGGATGTGGATAAGCTATGCCAAACTCGAATAACAACATAGCTATCGGTGATTTTAGGAGAGGGCGTCGTGCGAGATATTCTAATCAGCTTTGCGGTGCTGGCAGCGTTTTGCGTCGTGCTGCTGGTGGCTCAGGTGACTGGCGGCCAGACCGAGGCGATCGCGGCCAATCTGACCGCACCTGACGCGACGGTCGCGGCGGAGACGCAAATTGCTCAGGCCGCTGAAGATTTGACAGCAGAGGAAGAGACGATGTCGGAGGAGATGTCTGAAGAAATGACCGATGAAGAAGCATCCACAGAAGCAACGCTCACAACCACAGATTCTGGGCTGCAGTACGAAGACATTGTCGAAGGGACGGGAGCAATGCCTCAGTCGGGCCAGCGAGTCACCGTTCACTACACCGGCACGCTAGAAGACGGCACTAAGTTTGACAGTTCACGCGATCGCAACCGCCCCTTTTCGTTCACCATTGGCGTCGGCCAGGTGATCAAAGGCTGGGATGAAGGGGTCGCCTCGATGCGGGTCGGCGGACAGCGCAAGCTGATCATTCCTCCAGAACTCGGCTATGGCTCGCGGGGGGCAGGCGGCGTGATTCCGCCTGATGCGACGCTGCTATTCGACGTGGAACTGTTGCGCATCGGCTAACCCTAAGCCGCCATTCAGGACTCTATCAGGAGCCGCTGCTTACATCAGTAAGTAGCGGTTTTGTTTTGAGGCAAGATTCCAACCAAAACCGAGACCAAACAGTTTAGTTAAGCCAAGATTGCCGAAACCAGCAATGTCGATGACAAGTTTTGACCTTCTTTGACACAAGTTCGCGGCTTATCTTGGCGATATCAGGTTCAGTTCACCTCCCGCCCCTTCAGAGACTCGAATCATGCAAATTCTTAAAGAGATTAAGCTCGGTCGTTTGGTTTTAGCGATTGCTGTGACGGTGCTTGTCTCTGACACCGTGCCCCACCCGAATCTTTCTGCCGGTCTCCTCGAAAATTCTTTGGGTCAGAGGTCAGCTGCGGCCGTTGCCGCTGAATCCTCCAAAACGGCGATCGCGGAGTCTGGACGCTAGCCTCTAAAAGAGTTGCTTGGATGAGATGGCTGATTCGACAACGACGTTTGATCAGATTGTGGCTGCCATTGCGGCCTTAAGTGCGGCCACCCCAGTGGTCTTAATTGCCATTGATGGCTGTGGCGGTGCGGGTAAATCGACCCTGGCTGGCCACCTGATCACGACCTTGTCGGCACTCGGCACGGCAGCTCAAGGAGTCCATTTTGACGATTTTTATCACCCCTCATCTCACAGGCAGGCGGGTGCTTTAGCGAAGCCTCCCGGCACGGGCAGCGAGATCGGTGCAGACTTCGACTGGCAACGCTTACGTAACAGCGTTTTGATGCCGCTGCATCAAGGTCGTGAAGCGGTCTATCAAAAGTACGATTGGGCCACCGATACCGTGAGGGGAGACCCGTTTCACATCACGCCAGTTGGGGTTGTCTGCGTCGAGGGCGTATATTCGGGACGTCCGGAACTCACCCGCTTTTATGATCTGCTCATTTGGGTGACCTGTCCTCGAGCAGTTCGCCTACGCCGTGGCCTTGAGCGTGATGGCGAGGATGCCCGGACGCTGTGGGAAGGCGAATGGATGCCTCAAGAAGATCGGTACGTGCAAAACCATCGTCCGCACGAGCGAGCCGATTGGGTGATCGATGGCGATGATGGCTGCCACCGTTGAAGTCGCCAGGCCCCAGCAGGGAACCCAACGATTGCAGACGAACATCTCTGCAACAACTCGTACCTGACACTATTCTCTGTCCGCTAAGTACTTTTTAACTCTGCCAAGACCTGCTGAATGCGCTGTTTGAGAGATCGCACCGCCGCTCGCTGGCCAATCGTCTTGGCCTGTTCGATAAACTGCGGCAACTCGCGAATGGGCAATTGGGGAAAGGCTAGGCTCTGCTCAGTTTCGGCATAGTCCGCTTGCTGATCATTCAACTGATAAATCGTCAGAATACCGTTCTGTAATCGCCAGATTTCAGGAATTCTCAATGCCACATAAATCGGTAACTTGTTGAGCGACGAATTGCTGTTATCTACCTCAACCACTAAGTCAGGCGGCGGGTGAATCGAAAAATCTAGCGTGTCGATGCCCCGCACCAACGATTCATGCTGAATGTAGAAGCAGCCATCGGGCTCTAATCCCTTTTTTTGAGCAAGATTTTTCATCGTCAGCGAACCGAGCTTGCGGAGTTCTAACCCGAGCTCATCAACAAAAACAGCGACAAAATCATCCAACAGGCGGGTCGGCTCTTCGTGTCCCTCTAACGGAACCATAATTTCTAAACTTCCATTGTCGTAGGCCAATCGCTGATTGCGGCCTTCTCCGGTTTCTGCCAATAAGCGCTCATAGGTTTCCCAGCTGATGCCCTGTAGCAAAATGCGGGTTTCTGAAGGGGGCGAAACCGTTGTTAGGGTTGACAGTGTTGCGGTCATCACTCAAGCCTCTATAGCATCTTCTACTAATTCACCCGATCGTCGCAAAGCATCGGCCCGTTGGGCTACGTTTCTAGACTTGCCAATACTTGCTGAACGCGCTGTTCGAGCGATCGCACCGCCGCTCGCTGGCCAATCGTCTTGGCCTGTTCGATAAACTGCGGCAACTCGCGAATGGGCAGTTGGGGAAAGGCCAGACTCTGCTCAGTTTCGGCATAGTCCGCTTGCTGATCATTCAACTGATAAATCGTCAGAATACCGTTCTGTAATCGCCAGATTTCAGGAATTCTCAAT
>JBHJJI010000407.1:0-5466 GCA_050042805.1 Leptolyngbyaceae cyanobacterium | reverse complement strand
GTATCAGTCATTGCTAAATCGAGACGCCACCCAGTACAATAAGGAAATGTCATCTAAGGGCGGATGGCGGAATTGGTAGACGCACCACACTCAAAATGTGGCGACTTCGGTTGTGAGAGTTCGAGTCTCTCTCCGCCCATGATCAGGTCAAAGTGAGCGCTATGGCAACCCTAAAGCGGTGGGAATCGCCTCGCAAGTCTGGTCGCAACGATAAAGGTCGCGGCGGCACAGCTAGGCAACGACAACTTAAAAAACGTAATCAGCGTCTTCGTCAAAGCTTGAAGAAGACTCAGGATAAAAAAGGAGAGGTCATTGACCTCTCCTTTTTTATTGGCTATGCAATTTAGACTTGATGCGTGGCCCGATCTCGAAATTCTAAAGTAGGGCGGCTATAGGGTCATACCAGGAAGTTCTGGTATAGCAAGCCGCAGTTTGATCAGGTTACCCCCAATGCCTGAAATCACCATCAAATAGGCTTTTCAATTCCGACTTCCGACTTCTTCATTCCGTAGGGCCTTGCCCTTCCCAAAGGGTATTCTGCTATTAAGGGGGCGTTTATTCCATTTCTGAGCGATGGGAGACTCCCCACCTAGTTGCTCCAGGGTAACTGAGTGATGGAGACATACTGCCGATCTCAGCATCCAACGGAGAGTACTCGTCCTCTATGGCAGAAGTGACACTATTATCCTTCCAATTTCTTTGCCCCCTGGCTCCTGAGCCATTGGTAATGGTGGGGGCAATAATGCCACAGTCTACTAGCGCTCACTCAACAACTGACGCGGTTTCCTGGGCCTGGCAGTCGGGGCAGAGGCCGAAAAATTCTAGCGTGTGATAATAGATCCGAAATTTGTGATGATCTTGGAGCTCATGTTCAAGGTCGTGCACGGGGCATTCATCAATTGAGATGCTGTTGCCACAGCGCAGACAGCTCAAGTGATGGCGATCTTCTTGGGGCAGGCTGTAGAGGGATTCGCCGCTGGGTAGAGTGCGTACTTGCACCAAGCCAGCGACCTTCAACGCGTCGAGAGAACGATAAACCGTAGCGAGACCAATCGTATATTCATGGCGCAGCGCGACATACAGGTCTTGGGCGGTAGTGGGTTGGGTGAGCCCTTTCATGACCTTGAGTATGCGTTCTTGACTACGCGTTCTGCGTTCGTTCATGACTGTTGCAACAACTCCTTCTTTAGCTTAGTGCAGAGCGGGATACGGTAGGATTAGGAGGCTTTTTGAGGGGGCGATCGCGATGCCAACGTACCAAGCTCAAATCTATGTGACGCTGCGCCCTTCGGTGCTGGATCCGGCTGGGACGGCGGTGCAGTCAGGGCTGCATCATATGGGGTTTGACGCGGTCGAGCAGGTACGCATCGGCAAATATATTCAAGTCACGCTGGCGGCGGCTGATGAAGCCACGGCCCGTCAGCAGCTTGATCAGATGTGCGATCAATTGCTCACGAATCCGGTGATTGAAAACTATCGTTTTGACTTGGCGGTCAAAACGCCCGCGATCGCCCCTTAACCCTGCTTGCCCAATCTGTTCAGTCTGTTGTTTAGCCGTTCACCGCCTGTTAGGAGCGCGCCTCCATGAAGATCAGCATCATTGTATTTCCTGGGGCGAATTGCGATCGCGATGCTGCCTATGTCACTCGCGATCTGCTCGGCCAGCCCACCCACCTGGTCTGGCATGAAGATAACGACCTGCAAAATGCTGATCTAGTGATTGTGCCGGGTGGCTTTAGTTACGGTGACTATTTGCGGTGTGGGGCGATCGCCCGCTTTTCACCCGCGCTTAAAGCTACCGTTGAGCATGCCCAGCGGGGCGGTTGGGTGATTGGCATCTGCAATGGCTTTCAAATTTTGACCGAAGCCGGACTGTTACCGGGGGCTCTGATGCGCAATCGTGACCTGCATTTCGTCTGCGATCGCCAGCCCCTGCGGGTCGATCACACCAATCTGCTCTGGACTCAAGCCTACGCTGACCAGGCGGTGATTACCCTCCCCATCGCTCATGGTGAAGGGTGCTACTACGCCGATGCCGACACGTTACAGTCGTTAGAAGAGCATCAGCAAGTCGTTTTTCGCTATAGCAGTCCCGACGGCGAGATCACTGAAGCTGCCAACCCCAACGGCTCTCTCAACAACATCGCGGGCATCTGCAACCGCCAGGGCAATGTGTTAGGCATGATGGCCCACCCTGAACGCGCCGCTGCCCCCATCTTGGGCCACACTGACGGGTTGGCTTTGTTCAAAAGTGTCTTAACCCAGAGCTTGCAGGCCGCATAAGGTGAGCTGATCGACAGCAGGTGGCAAGTCCCTCTAAACAATCCGTTCATGAGCCCAAAGCGACGCGCTAAACTGCCCATTCAAATGGCAGCAGTGCCCGGCGTCGGCCCGTTGCTCTGGCTGCACGTCCTCACATCCATCCGCTAGTCGCAGACTGGTTTGTCCGTTCAGGATGCCACTGTCAATGCGGCATCGTGAGCGCCAGGGCAGAGAAAAATGTGTCGCGGTGATTGCGAGCCTTGGCACCCCTATTGCACTGTCAGTAGGGTCATATTTTGTTGGACTGCTCTATTGGCGAGCAAAGCTTTTCCAATCTTGTTCGATCGCGCCGATCCCTTGTCCTCCCTGCCAACATCGCCGCAGAATGATAAGATTGAAGTGAATTAAGAAATTATTAAATGACGGGAAAGGTTGAGAAAACTGCCCTCGTCGTTTCCTGGTCTTACCCTTTATCATGTGGTTTGGAATTGTTTTCAAGTCTTGACTTGAGAGTAATTTTACGTGTCAGCATTTTTTGACGATATTCAGTCTCACCCGGAGCTGCCGTTTAAGATGACTTTGCGATCGCCCTCTCCAGAGGAGAATCAGCCGCCGCTCACTGCTGAGGCTACGCGCCCAGATAAACCCGAAGAAGCCTGTGGCGTATTTGGGGTTTATGCTCCCGATGAAGACGTGGCCACACTGGCCTACTTTGGCCTGTTTGCCCTGCAGCACCGGGGCCAAGAGTCAGCCGGGATTACGACGTTTGACCAGGGGCAAATGCACGCCCACAAGCATATGGGGTTAGTCTCCCAGGTGTTTGATGAGTCAATCTTAGAAACCCTCCCAGGGCAGTCAGCTGTAGGCCATACCCGCTATTCCACCACGGGTTCCAGCCATTTAGCGAATGCTCAGCCCGCGATCGTGCCGACCCAGCTCGGCAAAATTGCTTTAGCTCACAATGGCAACGTCGTGAATGCCGCTGACCTGAAAGTTGAATTGCACGAAAGTGGCCATGACTTTTTGGGCACTGCTGACACTGAAATGATTGCCTGTGCGATGGCCGAAGCCGTTGATGAGGGGCAAGGGTGGATCAATGGCGCGATCTCTGCCTTTAAGCGGTGTCAAGGCGCTTTTAGTCTGGTCATTGGCACTCCTGCCGGTATCATTGGGGCTCGTGACCCCCACGGTATTCGACCTTTGGTGCTCGGCATTCTGGGTGAAAATCCCGAGCAGCCAGATGGTCCTGCGAACTATGTGCTGTCTTCCGAAACTTGCGGCCTGGATATTATTGGCGCGCACTACGTCAGAGACATTAAGCCCGGCGAATTGGTTTGGATTACCGACGCGGGTCTCACCTCTGTGCAGTGGGACAATCAGGCCGAGCGTAAGCTCTGCGTGTTTGAGATGATTTACTTCTCTCGTCCTGATAGTGTCGTGAATGAAGAAACGCTCTACAGCTATCGCATGCGCCTGGGTGAAGAACTCGCCAAAGAATCTCCTGCGGATGTGGATTTAATCATGGCTGTGCCAGATTCCGGGGTGCCCGCCGCGATCGGCTTTTCGCAAGAGTCTCATATTCCCTACGCTGAGGGTTTGATCAAAAACCGCTATGTCGGTCGCACTTTCATTCAGCCTACGCAGTCGATGCGAGAAGTTGGCATCCGCATGAAGCTAAACCCGCTGCGCGATGTGCTCAACGGCAAACGAATTTTGATTGTGGATGATTCCATTGTCCGCGGCACGACGAGCTACAAAATTGTGAAAGCCTTGCGCGAAGCTGGAGCCACAGAGGTGCACATGCGCATTTCTTCGCCTCCGGTCACTCATCCCTGCTTTTTTGGCATTGACACCGACGATCAAGACCAGTTGATTGCGGCAAACCTGTCAGTTGATGAGATCTCAGAGAAAATTGGGGTCGATTCCCTTGCCTACCTGAGCTGGGCAGGCATGTTGAAGGCGACTCACCAAGCCCCCCAAAGCTTTTGTTCGGCTTGCTTTACAGGGGATTATCCGATCGATATTCCCAATCCCTACAAGCGCTCTAAACTGAAGTTTGAGAACTCGCCACCCGCGCCTGCCGCGCCTGTCTAGGACTGAGGACTCAGCGAGGGCACCGGTTGTCTAGAGTGCTTTCCCTGTTGAGCGAGATCGCGCCGGTCACGACTCACCGAGTCACGATTCATCGATGACTGGCATCAAATCGCCTTGGTAGAGGGCGAAGCCGGTTTGGGCTGTGCGGATTCCGCTGGCTGATGTTGCCAAGCGTTCGGCAAAAAATCTGCTTTACTCTGCGGGATTATCCTCAGCACCAACAGTTTGGCAAACAGTTTCTGCACTTGTCGCTGTAGTAACAGCTGAGGATTCTCTCGGACTGCTTGACGCATCTTTTGCAGCGCCGTGACGACGTTGGCGCGACAGTGATCGTATCTGATGTACTGTCTGGCCAGATAATAATAGAGTTCGCTTAAGCTTTTGTGCTTCAAGGATTGCAGGTGTTGAGGCGCTTGCTGAAAGGCCCGATTGATCACGGCGACGCTGTTGGATTCCACCTGAGGCAGATTTCCCGAGATCGACTGTGAAGACTTGCGGTAAAAAATCTGATGCTTTCTCACCAGTGCAAATCGACAATGAGCGGCTAGTCTCAAGTAATACTCCCAGTCTACCACTGAGCTGAGCTGCGTATCAAACTCGCCAACGGCTTCAATCACTGAACGGCGAGCCAAAATATTTGACCCGCTACACATAAAATTCCTGACTAACAGAGCCGGGTAAATATCGCCTTCATCGTAGGCTGGGGTCTGGTGATATAGCACACAGCCGGTTTCATCCATAAAGGTCGTCCAACTATAGGCCTCCCCCGCGTCTGGATCGTTCTCCAGCGCTTTGACCTGCGACTCTACCTTGTCGGGCGACCATAGATCATCGGCATCAATAAAGGTGATAAATTCACCCGTCGCTTGTTGGATGCCATGGTTACGAGCCTGAGAACTGCCAGCATTCTCATATGAAAAAACTCTGATGCGAGGGTCGTCAAGCTGAGATAGCACTGTCAATGTTTCATCTGTTGAGCCATCGTTGACAATAATAATCTCAATGTCTTGAAACGTTTGGCTCACGACAGATTCTACGGTTTCAACAATCGTTGAGGCACCATTGAAGACCGGTATAATAATAGAAACGACAGTCACAAATTCTAGGTTC
>JBHJJI010000406.1:0-20959 GCA_050042805.1 Leptolyngbyaceae cyanobacterium | reverse complement strand
TGGAAAGTGCGCAACAGCTTCCGGTACATCGATTTTGACAATGAATTTGTCGCTAACACCGTCGCCAGAGTGATCAATGAGGATACCGGAGACCTCTTCCGAGTTTGGATTCAAAACGAACAGCCCAGCGAAAGTTATGAACTGCAAACGAACGTCGTCGGCGAATTTAATACGGGCTCCCTTGAGCACACCCTCCTAGCGGGCATCGATTTATATCGTCGCGATGGGCAAAGTCGCCGCCGGATTGACTTCTCTCGCCAACCGCTGTTTAACATCTTTGACCCGGTGTATGGCGTCCCTCGTCCCGATAGCTTTGACGAATCGCCGCCATTAACAGCCGAATTTCGGACTGACAACCTGGGTCTTTACGTGCAAGATCAGGTTGAACTGTCCAATAATTTGTTCTTACTGGCGGGGCTGCGCTATGACACAGTCACTCAAGAAACCGAAAATTTCGAGCTGAATACTGATGTTGATCAGAGCGACGATGCCTTCACGCCTCGCATCGGTATCGTCTACCAACCCATTGATGAAATTTCGCTCTATACCAGCTACAGCACTTCATTTAGCCCTAATTCTGGCACCACCCGAGACGGCGACATCATCGACCCGGAGGTAGGGGAACAGTTTGAAATTGGGGTGAGAGCAGAGCTGCTGGGCGATCGCCTCTTCGCTAACCTGGCGCTGTTTGACATTACGAAGCAGAATGTCGCGACCGCTGATCCAAATGCGCTACCGGGGGAAAACTTTGTGGTAGCGACTGGAGAGCAGCGCAGCCGTGGCATTGAGCTTGACGTGATTGGTGAGATTTTGCCCGGTTGGAATATTGTTGCCAACTATGCCTACACCGATACCGAGATCACGGAAGACAATACGGGGTTAGAAGGCAACCGCTTGTTTGGCGTCCCAGAACACAACGCCAACCTGTGGACGACCTACGAAATTCAGTCAGGCGATCTGGCCGGTCTCGGGTTTGGCATTGGCGTTAACTACGTCAGCGATCGCTTTGGCGACAACGACAACAGTTTCGTGCTCGAAGATTACTTCCTGACGAATGCCGCAATTTCCTATGAGCGGGATACCTGGCGAGCCGCATTGAACGTTCGCAATTTGTTTGATGTGCAATACATCGACAGTTCGGAAGGCAGTCGACTTATTGAAAACCGCCCTGGGGAGGGACTAACCATTATTGGTTCTGTTTCGGTCGAATTTTGAGTCGTTCAAATCTCATCGATTCAGCCTTGAGCGGTGAAATAGAAGGAGCAGGGATCTATGCAAACCATCATTCAGTCTATTCAAGCTCGTTTTGCGGACCATTGGGGGCGACCCCTGAACCACCAACGACGATTTACCTTGCTTATGGGGATGGCGGCGCTGGTGGCCGCCTGTGGCCCCGGTCAGCCCCCGCAAGCGGAGGCGGAGGCAGCTGCTTCCCAAGCCCATCAGGTCATCCAACACGCGTTTGGTGAGATCACCATACCGGCCAACCCCACTCGCGTTGTGGTACTGGGATACACCCTGGTCGAAACGGTGGTGGCCCTAGGCGTACAACCCATTGGGGCACCGGGCAGCATTCTGAATGAAATGACCTACCTGGAGTTGGATCAGGAAGCGATCGCCGATGTCGGCACGCCCGAACGTCCGAATCTGGAGAGAATCACCGCCCTGAATCCAGACCTGATTCTCACGACTCAACAACTTGCAGGGGAAAGTTACCCCCTCCTATCGCAAATTGCCCCTACCGTTGCCTTTGACATTGATGAAAGGCTCGAATGGCGATCGCTGGCTCGCCTCGGCGCCGAGGCATTAGGCAAACCAGCCGCAGCGGCAAAGCTCTCAGCAGACTATGAAACCAAGCTAGCGCAACTCAAATCACAAGCACCCCAAAACCTAGAAGCAATCACCGCCTCTATCGTCTTTTTAACCCCGGGCCGGATCCGCACCATGGGGAAAGCCACCTTCCCCGGCACCGTCTTAGCCGATGCCGGTCTATCACGCCCCCCCAGCCAAGCCGAAGGTCCCGGTCTCATGAATATCTCTCTGGAAGCGCTCGATGAAATTGACGGGGATGTCCTGTTTATTCTGACGCCCCAGAGCGATACCGAACTGGCAACTGGCGTTCAGGCCGAAATTGCCCGGACCCAGGCCAGTCCCCTTTGGCCTCACCTCATCGCCGTGAAGAACGAGCAGGTTTATGAAGTTGGCCCCTACTGGGGGCTGGGCAGCTACATTGCCGCCAACCTGATTTTGGATGACCTGTTGACCTACTTCACAGTGGATCGTTAAAGCTCACAGCAGACCCTCTACAGAAAATGTGTTTGGGGCTCAAAATCCCTGGCCAGCTATTCGGGATTTTTCTACTGTGGCGAAGCGCTGTTTTGTCCGCAATCCATCACCCACACCGTTGACCAAGCCTCCTCAATGCGCACATTTACTCTGATTTGGTTCGGTCAACTGGTCTCTGCCATTGGCAGCCGCATGACCTTTTTTGCCCTGACGCTATGGGCCTGGGAAGCGACCGGTTCCGCGACGGCCCTGGCCCTGGTGGGATTGTTTTTTCAACTACCGCAAATTCCGACCACCCTGTTTGCCGGAGTGATTGTCGATCGCTTTAACCGCAAAACGCTGATGCTATTAGGGGATGCCATAACGGCGATCGCCACCCTGATGATCGGCGGCCTCTACCTAACCCAGCAACTGGCGATCTGGCACTTGTACTTAGTTGCCATGCTCGCTGGGAGCTTCAGCCAGATTCAGATGTTGGCCTATCAAGCCTCACTGTCCCTGCTGGTACCCCAGCAGCACTACACTCGCGCCAGTAGTATGGGGGCGATCGTGCATTACGGGTCACAGATTTTCGCCCCCGCCTTGGCTGGTATTTTGTATCCCGTCATTCAGCTCTCAGGCATTGTGGGCATTGACTTAGCCACCTTTGCGATCGCGTTCATCACGCTGCTGCTGGCCCCCATTCCCCAACCATCAAAAACCTCAACTCAGTCAGAGCCTTGGACTCGGCAGCTCACGTTTGGCTGGCGCCAGGTATGGCAGCAGCCCCAGCTCAAAGCGCTTCTCCTCTTCACCCTCATGTTTGTGTTTGCTCACGATTTGGGGTCAGCGCTCTATCAACCGATGATCCTGGCGCGGACCGGCGGCAGTGCTCAAGCCCTCGCCAGTGTTTCGGCGGCCGCTGGAGTGGGTGGGGTGGTCGGAGCTGTGATAGTGAGTCTTTGGGGTGGCCCTAAGCGCCGAGTTTGGGGCCTATTGGCCGGATATATTGGCGCGGGCCTGAGCAAGCTGGTCTTTGGCTTGGGGCGATCGCTCACGGTTTGGGTACCGGCTCAGGTCTGCTCATCGCTCAACTTTCCTCTTTTAGGCAGCTGCCGCAGCGCCTTGTGGATGACCCATGTTGCGCCAGATATTCAGGGAAGAGTTTTTGCGGCCAATTCTCTCGTGACGCAGGTCGCCAGCATTTTGGCGACAGGGCTAGCAGGGCCACTAGCAGACCGCCTGTTTGAGCCAGCCATGATGTCCAATAGTGGATTGGCTAATTGGCTCAGTCCTCTATTTGGCAGCGGTGCTGGTGCTGGCATGGCGGTACTCTATACGGCATGTTCCGCAGCACTGCTCCTCCTTGGCATCAGCGGTTTCTTTGTCCCATCCCTCAGAGCAAAGGTTAAACAGCTTTAGCTTGACTATCTCGTTTTGTCAAATCGGCGGAGTTTTGATAAGAATAAATCTCATTTATACTAACCAAAATCGTCTTTACGCTCGATATGGAAATTACTACTCGAGAAGCCTACGACCAGCACTGGCAGGATTGTCTTATCACTAATGGTGCCGTTGCCTACAACACTGATGGGTTTGACCGGTTAGGATACTGCCGCCATCGATATAGCACTGATCAGTTCTGGGAGGTGAAGCTGCAATCAGGGCTCCACTTGGAGTGGATTGATGATGACTACCATCGAGACTTGTGTGTCAAGGCTGAGCACCCAGAGGGCATGCCATTGGTTGCCAAATTTTATCTTTCGGGTCAGCACGGAGTCCGCTGTCCAGACATTTCGGGGGTGCCGACAGAGTACTTTGAGTCCGCCGGTCAGAGCTATTTCTTTGCTTTACCGGATATTGAGGAAAATGAAATCAGCCTAGCGGGTCAGCGGGTGCAACTCCTCCGCCTGGAAATTGAACCTCGCTTTTTCCAGACGTTAGGGGGGGATCTGGCATTTTTGCCCGGTCTGTTGCGGCGCACTCTGACGAGCGATCGTCAGCGCTTTCATCAGTCTCTGGGGCACATGCCCCCGGCTATGCACAAAGTGCTACAGCAAATTTTGCACTGCCCCTACCGCCACGAAATCAAGCGGCTATTTTTAGAGAGCAAAGCCCTGGAACTGCTGACGTTACAGATCGACCAGTGGGTAGCGCTAGAGCAGGGTGAGCGGCCTACGCAGAACCTCAAGGTGACGGATGTGGAGCGGGTTTACGAGGCGGCGGGCATCTTGCGGAGTGAGTTGGCTGGCCCGCCCTCGATCATTGCCTTAGCCCATCGGGTCGGGCTCAACGATCACAAGCTTAAAGTTGGGTTTCGGCAGGTGTTTGAGACCACGGTGTTTGGCTACGTTAGAGCCCAGCGACTAGAGCGAGCCCGACAGCTTTTGCTCGCCGGAGATGTCACCGTCACTCAAGCTGCCATGACCGTTGGCTACGCCAGTCAGGGGCACTTTGCGGCTGCCTTTCGCAAACGGTTTGGGGTAAATCCGCGATCGCTAAGGCAGTAGGGGCCATCTCAGCAGGCAAAAGATCCCGCTAGGAATGAAAAAGATCCCGCTAGGAACTGACACCCACATCGGGCTCAATCAAAATACTCACACTTGAGAATAATTTGCATTTGGTGTGAGGCGCGATGAGTATTCAACGTGGAGTGGGGCTGCGACTATTTGCTGGGTCACGGAGCTTGGGATTAATGGTGGTCTTGTCAGGCAGTTGGGTGGGAGCTTTGGCGCTGTCGGCTGAGGCGCAAGAAGTCGAGGTTTTGGCAGGCCCAGGCGCGATCGCTGATGAGGAGCCACCTGCGACAACCGTTGCTGAATGGTTAGCGAAAATTGAAGCCGCCCAGGTGCAGATTACTGACGTGCGGGTGGAAACCACCGATGCCGGTTTGCAGGTCGTACTAGAAACCGCAGAGGGCGACTTGCCGCCGCCAGTGACTCAGACCGTCGGTAATGCGCTCACAGCAGATATCCCCGATGCGGTGCTGGCGTTGCCTGAGGGTGAACTGTTTGAGCAGTTTGGCCCAGCCGAAGGCATCGCCCTGGTCAGCGTGATGAATTTGTCGGATGGCGGCGTGAGGGTATCGATTACGGGAACGGATGCCCCGCCTGATGTGCAGTTGAGTGCAGTAACAGGCAATTTGGTGCTCAGTGTCTCACCGGGGCTAGCCTCAGCCGTCAGGGCGGAGGAAACGATTCAAATAAGGGTTATGGGGGAAACTCCAGATGACTATTTAGTGCCTAATGCCGCTGTTGGCAGTAGAACCGACACGCCTATCCGCGATTTGCCTTTCTCAGTTCAGGTCGTCCCACAGGAGCTTCTGGAAGATCGCCAGGTTCAAAGCGTCAATGAAGCCCTCCGCACCGTCGCCAGTGTCACGCCTGACAACTCCTCCCAGTCGGCTTTCGAGGGGTTCACCATTCGCGGTTTTACAGGACGCAACATCATCCGCAATGGCCTACGCGATGACACAAACATCACCACCCGGATCGCACTGCCCAACATTGAGCGGATTGAAGTGCTGCGGGGACCTGCCGGAGCCTTGTTTAGCCAGGGTGCACCCGGCGGTACGGTGAATATCGTGACTAAGCAGCCCCAAGCCACCCCCCAATACACCGTGAATGGGACTTTGGGCAACTTTGACACTTATGGCGGTTCCCTGGACTTTACTGGCCCTTTAGATGACTCTGGCAACGTCCTCTATCGCTTGATTGCCGGGGCATCTAGCACCGATACATTCATCGACTTTTTTGAGCGCCGCAACTATCTGATTGCCCCCTCCCTGACTTGGCAGATTAGCCCTGATACCCGCCTCGCCTTAGAGGGCGAGTACACGGTGTCTGAGCAGCCCAACGATCGCGGCCTACCCGCGATTGGGACAGTCTCGCCAAATGTCAATGGACGACTCCCCCGCAACCGCTTTATTGGCGAACCGGACGATGAATTAGACAAAAACAATCGCTACTCGCTGCGGCTAGGCTACACCCTCGATCATCAGATCACTCCCAATTGGCAACTTCAAAACGCCTTCCGTGTCAGCTTCCTGCGATCGCCCCAAAATTCTCTCTTCCCCAGTAACTTATTGGCCGATCAACGCACCCTAGAGCGGGGCCTGTTTAGCACCAGCGACCAGGCGCAGGATAACTGGATAGTTGATACTAACGTTGTGGGTCGTTTTGACACGGGCAGTATTAGCCATCAGTTGCTATTGGGCTTCGATTTTAATCGCGACATTTACTCGGCCAGCAGCCAAGAATTTATCCTCGATCCCATCGATATCTTCAACCCGATATATCGACAGGCTCAGCGACAACTGGTGGCTGATTTCCCTAAGGATGTCTTCACCACTGATACCTTCGGGTTGTACCTGCAAGATCAACTGGATCTGCTGCCCCAGCTCAAATTGCTGCTGGGCGGGCGCGTTGATTGGACCAGCCAGCGCGTCGATTTTGACGAGGGTTCCGATTCCTTTCAGGAAGATTTTGCCTTTAGTCCCCGGCTCGGGTTGGTCTATCAACCCAGCGACGAGCACGCTCTCTATGCCAGCTACAGCCGCTCATTTCTGCAAAGTGTGGGCACTGCCTTTGACGACACTACGTTTGAGCCCGAACGCGGTAGCCAATATGAGGTGGGCTGGAAGGCTGACTGGCTGGCTGGCCGACTATCGACGACACTGGCGCTCTATCAAATCACGCGCTCGAATGTGCTGACCGAGGATTCCCTCAATCCTAATTTTTCGGTGCAGACTGGAGAGCAGCGCAGCCGCGGCGTAGAGCTGACCGCGACGGGGGAAATTTTACCGGGTTGGAGTATTGTGGCAGGCTATGCCTATACTGACGCCCAAATCACTGACGATAATACGATTGCTGAGGGCAATCGCCTCGACAACGTGCCGGAACACGCCGCCAGCTTGTGGACGACCTACGACATTCAAGAAGGGACGCTAGAAGGTTTAGGGTTTGGCTTAGGGCTGTTCTACGTGGGCGATCGTGAGGGTGATCTCGATAATTCTTTTCAGGTGCCGGGTTACACCCGCACGGATGCCGCTGTGTATTATCGCGGCGATGACTTCCGCGTCGGCCTCAATTTTGAAAACCTATTCGATATCCGCTATTTCGAGTCGTCAAGCGGGCCGTTACGGGTTTTCTATGGTGCTCCCTTTACGGTGCGCGGCACCGTTTCCTGGTCGTTTTGAAAGATCTGGAATGAGCGATCGCAGGCGATCGGTATTTGAGGATGGATGAGTCATGTGTGGTAAATCTTGGCGACAGCCGCTCTATTTATTTTTGGGTGCAGCCCTAGCCGTTGTCTTGCTCCAGAGCTGTTTTGGCGCAACACCAGCACCCTCTCAAGGGCCGCTATCAGCATCAGAGTCGTCGGCCTGCCGCATGGTGCGCCACGCCATGGGAGAAACCTGTGTGCCGTTGCAGCCTCAGCGCGTGATCGCGTTGAGTGTGCCAACGTTGGGAAACGCCCTGGCTCTAGGAATTCGACCGATCGCCACCATTGTGTACTTTGACGTTCCGCCCCCTTACTTAGTGGAACCCCTCGCCACGATTCAAGTGTTAGGCAAAGAAGAACAGCCCAGCGTGGAAAGGATATTGGCTTTGCAACCCGATTTGATCATCGGTATTAAGTACTCCACTGAAGCTATCTACAATCAGTTGTCTCAAATTGCTCCGACCGTTGTGGATGATTGGGAGGGCTATCCATCCTGGCGACAACACTTCGATTTTGTTGCCAACGTGCTGGGCAAACCGGAGTCAGCTGAACAAGTTTGGAGCCATTACTATCAACGAATTCAATCCTTGCAAGGGGCGCTAGAAGACGAGCCGCAAACGTTGGAAGTGTCGTTTGTGCATGTCTGCTGTGGCACGATCGATATCGATGGCAAAAACTCCTTTAACGGTAGCATCCTGGCCGATGTGGGTTTACGCCGTCCCCCCGCACAAGCGGTGCCGATTGCGGGCGGCATACGACTGCTGTCTGAGGAGCGATTGATGGATCTTGATGGCGATGTTCTATTCGTTGCCACTGACGGGGACGAAGCGGCAGCAAAAATTGCTGAACTGAAGCAAAAGCCTTTATGGAAAAAACTTAGAGCGGTTCAGAATAATCGAGTTTATTCGGTTAACTATCCGACCTGGAGAGGGGGAAATCCTCTAGCAGCAGATGCCGTGATTGATGACCTGTTCAAATATTTGGTGACCGCTGCCCAGCCGACATAATTGATATATGCTGCCAAAACTATCTATGCTCTGAATATGTCAACGCTGATGCAGCAGCTCCTTCATGTTTGAAAATTTTCACTTCTGGCGCTTCCCAACTGTCTTTGGATAGCCGTCTGTACATCAATCAATGCATCCAAATGCTTGACGAAGAAAGCTTCAGTGGGTGCCAATTTCCGTCCCTTGTAGAACTATTCGTATTAGCGACTCGATTGGTTTTTGATTCACGAATCGACATGATAGCTGAATCGAGACACAGCTTCTTTTCTGTGAATTCCCTAAAAAGTGGAGGACATTTGAGCTTAATGAATGTCAGTCGTATCGGCAAGTCAGTGGCCTTAGGCATCGTGATATCGCTTCTGATTGGAGCCTGCAATACCTTCATTACCCATAATTCTAATGATGTTGAAAGGCCACTGTCAGTGGGCGAGTGTCGAGTCCTTCAGCATCATCTCGGTGAAACCTGTGTCCCCAACGATCCACAGCGTTTAGCTGCCACTGGTGGAATTGCGTTGGAGGTGCTACTGGCGCTAGATCGCAAGCCGCTGGCAGCAGCGGAGCCTAACTTAGTCGGCAGTCGATCGCGTCACCTAGCAGGAAAAGCCGAAGGCATCGCCTCGCTGGGAAAAGAGAGTCAGCCAAACTTGGAAAAGCTAGTGCAGCTCAATCCTGATCTGATTTTGGGGTTCAACATATCCCCTGAGAACTACGACGTTTTTTCTCAGATTGCACCGACGGTTTCATTTGACTACACCCATATCAACTGGCAAGAGGAACTTCTCCGTGTTGGCGAGGCCGTCGGCGATCGCCAACGGGCTGAACAACTCCTGGCTGAGTATCAGACTCGAATTCAAGAATTTCAAACTGCAATGGGTGATCAACTCGAACAGACCAAGGTTTCGGTCGTGCGCTTCTACTCAGAGCTAGGAAATACTGAATTTCGGCCAAAATTTTCTTTTCCTGGCAGCGTTTTGGCAGACGTGGGGCTACCCAGACCCGCCACCCAAAGTGAACCTGAAGAATTCTACGTCCCGGTCTCGCTAGAGCAGTTAAATCGACTCGATGGAGACGTGATTTTTGCTGCTCTCGATCCAGGTGCAGAGGAGTCCTTTGAGGCATTCCAAAGTAGCCCCCTCTGGCAAAATCTTGAGGCGGTGAAAAATGACCAAGTGTACGTCGTCGATTCAGGGTATTGGATATTTGGTAATGTTCTTGCGGCCAATGCGATTCTCGATGACCTTTTCCAGTATCTTGTCCCAGCAGCAAACGGTAGTAGCGGGTAATGTTTCTCAATTGGTGGGAGCTTTAGCACACGGCTAAAGTCACAAAAAAGCCTTCAAGTTGATGGATGTTAGCAAAGCATCTTGCTTTTAGCTGATTACTGAGAAACAACTCGCGTTATGCGTACCTTTGCCATCATTTGGTTCGGCCAGCTGGTTTCGACCACCGGCAGCTACATGAGCGAGTTTGCCTTGACGCTTTGGGCGTGGGAGGTCACGGGATCGGCAACCGCTCTGGCGCTAGTGGGCTTTTTCTCTCAACTACTGCGAATTCCAGTCACCCTGTTTGCAGGGCTGATGGTCGATCGCTGGCATCGCCAATATTTAATGATGCTCGGAGACAGCATTGCCGCCCTCGCAACCATTGGCATTGGCATCCTATTTTTCACCGATAGCCTACAAATTTGGCATCTTTACCTGGCCGCGAGCTTAAATGGTGGCTTCGGACAAATTCAGAGCTTGGCCTACAAAGCTTCCATTTCTTCCTTGGTACCACCGCGTCAGCTCACGCGAGCCAACAGTATGAATTCCGCCGTTCACTATGGCTCGGCAATTGTTGGCCCAGCTTTGGCGGGAGTTGCCTATCCGCTCATCGGACTGCTGGGCATTTTGCTGATTGATTTAGTGACGTTTGGGGTGGCGATCGCCACACTCTGCGCCATTCCCATGCCTCAACCCCCATGCCCAAAAACGACTGTACCAGGATCCCTCTGGGCAAAACTCACCTTTGGCTTTCGAGTGGTCTGGCGACAGCCCAGCTTACGATCTCTCCTGATGATCACCACGACCTTCTGGTTTTTCCACGATTTGGGGGATGCTATTTATGACCCCATGATTCTCGCTCGCACCAATGGCAGCACCCAAATCTTAGCCGGTACGGCTGCAGCGGCAGGCATCGGAGGCGTCACCGGGGCGATTTTGCTGAGCGTCTGGGGTGGTCCCAAACGTCGGGTCAATGGTATGTTGGCCGGCTTCATTGGTGCAGGCTTAAGCAAGACGATTTTTGGGCTGGGGCGATCGCTCGCCATCTGGATTCCCGCTCAGTTTTGCTCAAGCCTGAACTTTCCGCTACTGGGTAGTTCAGAAACGGCCCTGTGGATGACTCAGATTAAGCCGGAACATCAAGGACGAGTCTTTGCCGCCAATGATCTAGCACTGCAAGGGGTGAGTGCGATCTCGATGTTGTTGGCCGGGCCACTGGCCGATCAAGTATTAGAACCCGCCATGATGTCCGGCGGTGCCTGGGTCCAATGGCTCAGCCCCGTCTTTGGCAGCGGCCCCGGTGCCGGCATGGCGATCCTTTACACAGCCTGTTCATTGATCTTACTGCTCCTGGGAATTGGGGGCTGGTCCGTACCTCAGCTCCGGGCGATCGAGTCCGCCCAAGGCGATGTGCCATAAAGGTTAGTGGTTCATACATTTCTGGTAGCAATGGAGCGGGGCGAGGGTGCAGGGTATACGGTGCAGGGGGTTGCCTGAAACCTTGAACCCTGAACCTGAAGTCTTGGCTGGACCCTGAACCCACCACACTTATGCTCGCTATTGCTTACCTCGATTAACTATCGTGATATGCTCAAAATCGTTGAAGGGGAGTAGCTCTGGGATCTCCCATCCCAATGTCTAAATCAACATACTGGTGATGAACCTGGTTTAGACAGCAAGCGCCAAATATTGATCGTTTGTTAGCGAGACCTTCACTGAGTCCACGGTTTAAGTGGGCTTGGTGAGGTCTGCTTAGATTCTCGTCATGCCTACTTAGCCACATTACCCATGGCCAAGGCATGAACCTATTGACTGGATTTACCGCCGGATTATTGCTAATCACCCTGTCTGAACTGGGTGATAAAACTTTTTTTATCGGGGCGTTGTTAGCCATGCGTCACCCTCGACGCTGGGTGTTTGTGGGGGTGACGGCGGCCCTCGCGATCATGACTGTGCTATCGGTGCTGCTGGGGCAAGTGGCCGCCCTGATGCCCCTGCATTACGTTCAATGGGCGGCCGTGATCTTGTTTACGGGCGGTGGGGCCAAGCTGCTGTATGACGCTGCCGCAATGACGGCAAACGACACCTTAGAAGACGAACAGGCAGCTGCCTGCGCGACGATTCGCCAGCAGCCTGCTTTCTCCTCCCGATGGGGGTTAGCACCTGCAATTGTGCTACGAGCCTTTACGCTCACCTTTGTGGCTGAGTGGGGCGATCGCACCCAGTTGGCCACCCTGACGCTGGCTGCAACCCATCCGCCGCTGGGAGTCGCATTGGGGGCGACGTTAGGTCATGCCATTTGCGCAGCGATCGCGGTCGTCAGTGGCAAGTGGGTCGCTGGCAAACTGTCCGAACGCTGGCTGACCGCAATGAGTGGATCGCTGTTTCTACTCTTTGGCGCCCTGGCGGCCTTTACTATCCGGTAGCCGCCCTCCTGAGCGACAGGAGCCGCACCAGCCCAACTGGAATTATCCACAGTCAGGGATGCGTGTCAGGTTAAGGTTTTTGAGGCTTGGTCACGGCTCAGCAAAATACTCGTCCATCAACCCGAAGTATTTTTCAAATCGCGATCGGCGGCTACTTCTAGCCTTTGAGTACAAGCCTAACTAGCACCCGCAACTCAACAATTGCCATCTCCTATAATTCGCCTGTCTCTGCCAGATTTGATGAGGTCAATGGGCCAAAAAAGATTGGTAGAAGCTCTGGGCTGAGATTCTGAGGTGAAATGTGACACAGGGAAAAGATTGGGTCGTTGCTGACGATGGCCAAGTTCAAGCCTATCCTCCCCCTCGAGAATGGAATTTACTGGAAACGCCCTACCACTTTCATCGTTTTCTAACGCAGGTAGAAGACGTTCTCAAAGAATCGCCCAACGAGGATGACTGTCTGCCCGCTATTCGCCATCTCGTTCGGAAGTTAGCCCTCAACTCCTATTGGTTGCAGACGCAACACCCCGAACTCAGTACCTTAAAAGATGTGGCGATCCAGACGCTCTACGACGAAATTGGCTATCCCTTAACGGTTCAAACCAACACCTATCCCCCTGGCGTGGTCTCGCCTGTTCATAATCACGGCACTTGGGGCGTGGTGGCCCTGCTGCAGGGGCAAGAGAAAAATACCTTCTGGCAACACACGCCGACTCAAGAGTCCAAGGATAAAGTGACACCAGTCGGGGAGAAAATCTTTTGCCCTGGGGATGTGATCAGCTTTTCCCCCGATGCGATTCATTGTGTAGAGGCCGTTGGGGATACGCCGATGGCCACCTTATACCTCTATGGTGAAACCCATAGCAAGGCCCGGCTTGAGTTCGATCCCAAGACCCATCTAGCCAAAAACTTTTAAGGGCGGATACCTTTCGTCTTGATAGCAGCCAAGCTGTCCTCCGCGATCGGGCAGACGCCAGAGTCCATCTGCCGACCCAGTAACCATGACGAATCCTTTCCAGACGTTGTTTTATGAGTCGGCCTTTGAATCCCTCGGGAATGAATTCTTCGATGTTGTGCAGCCTGCGACGTTTCCCCAACATATTCTTCGCTTCCGCAACAACGCTTTGCTCCCAATTTTAGGCTTGCCATCAGATCAGGTCAGCGATCGCCATTTCATTGAGTTCTTGGGGCAGTTTCAAGGAGAGCAGTCCTGCCTAGCCCTGCGCTACCACGGTCATCAGTTTGGCCAATACAATCCCTATCTGGGCGATGGTCGAGGGTTTCTTTACGGTCAAATCCGGGGCACTGATGGTCACCTCTACGATCTGGGCACCAAAGGCTCGGGCACAACGCCGCACTCGCAAGCGAGAGATGGTCGCTTAAGCCTCAAAGGGGGCATTCGTGAAGTCTTGGCAGCAGAAATCCTCCATCATTTGGGAGTGCCGACGTCTCGGTGTTTGAGTTTAATTGAAACTGGGGACCCCCTCCAAAGAGACGATGAACCGTCGCCCGCCCGCTCCGCCGTTATGGTTCGTCAAAGTCGTTCCCATATTCGCTTTGGCACCTTTGAACGATTGGCTTATTACGATCGCCCCGATCTCATCCAGCAGCTGCTTGATCGGGTGATCGCTTGCTACTACCCAGACATCGAGAAAGACCCTAATCCATACCCTTTGTTTTATGCCGCGTTAGTCAAGCGGGTTGCCCAATTGGTTGGTCAGTGGATGGCCATTGGCTTTTGTCACGGCGTTCTGAACACCGATAACATGTCCATCGTAGGGGAAGGGTTTGACTACGGGCCTTACGCGTTTATTGAGACCTACAATCCTTACTTTACGGCGGCGTCATTTGATCGTTCAGGCCGCTATAGCTATCGCAATCAACCCAGTGCCTGCCGCTGGAATCTGGAAATGCTACAACGACCGTTGTCTGCGGTCATGCCGTTGGCGGAGATGGCCACTAGCCTAGAGTCTTTCCCCGAATTGTATCGGCAGGCTTACAATCAAAAACTATTGAATAAGCTGGGATTTCTGACCTTACCGCCTGATTTAACTGAAGATTTAATTGGCAGCACGCTAGAGCTTTTACTGGTCACTAAAATTAACTATCATCAGTTTTTTGCTGTGCTCCAGCAGCAGTTTTCAAGCCAGTGGTACGGCGATTCAGTTCATATTGAACAAGGTCTGAATCCTTTAGTCTCTGGAGAACACCGCTCAATTTTAAGAAATTGGTGTGAACTCTATCATTGGATTTTAGCCAGACATCCTGTTGACGAGATGGTGCGAGTCAGACAACACTTACGGGAACATAATCCTGCGGTTGCGATCGCGAGTTCTGACCTTGAGGCCATCTGGCAGGCCATTGCACAGGAGAACAATTGGCAGCCCTTCGAGACTTTCCTGCAACGGCTGTACCAACCTCATCGGGAGAAATGAGTGACAACTGGAGCGCTGTCGCGATCGCCCTGAAGCATGGCATCCAGCCCAAAAACAGTTGTCTCCATTTCATGGCATACTCGGGTTTCGTTTCCATGGTTTGTCGATGGCACTACGCACGGCATACCAGCCGACCGGAAGATTGGCCAGTTGTTTGATTGTCGGGTCATAGTCAGCAATCCGACGAAGCGAAACGACCATGGCGTTCTCTTCGGTAACGTTGCCACCATCCAGGAATTGCCAGCCACCGTCATCTTCATCGCGGGTGACGTACAGAATTGGAGTGGAACCCTCCATAATTTGGGCAAGCGTAATTACGGCGCAGTTCTCCGGACTATCAAACGGCCAGTCATTTTCCATTGCGACTGATTCCCTTGATTATTGATGGTGAGTTTGCAGCTAATTAGAGCCTTCTGTACAAACGCTAACTCCCTTTTGAAGCAGAACTTCAGACCCTGATGATTTCGTTACTTGTCCTTCTCCCACGGCAATCTACTAAGTACACATAAGTCCTGTCCTCCTTAATGTTCGGGCTTTTCCTCTTATCCACTTTTCTAGCGGCTTCCGTGTCGTCGAGCACCGGTCGGGTAGGCTTCCAGCCTGCCACCTTCACCGATCGCGCCCACAACGACGTCTGTACGGCTTTGCTCAGCGGCCTCAGACGGCCAGGATGGCCATCGAACAAGAGCGCGGCAAACCCAGCCAAGAAAAGGTTCTGGGAAAAAAGGGATAACGGTCAAAATGTGTGTACGTAGTAGCCCACGGCAATAGGGTGGTAGGACGAGATCTGTCAAACTGATATTGTCGAGACAAATTCTGACGTGGGAAAAATAGGGTTTTGTGACATCGGCGATCTTGTTACCCAGAGACGACTTTGGGTATAACCGTCTTACTGCGTTTGGTCATTCCCATGCCTGAGATTACAGCCCAGCCCTATCCCTACCCGCTGCCCGCCGCAGGCAAGCTGGCGCTGGTCATTATTGATATGCAACGCGACTTTTTAGAGCCCGGTGGCTTTGGAGAGGCGTTGGGCAATGACGTCGCTCAGCTGCAGGCGATCGCCCCCAACATTCAAACGCTGCAGCAGACCTTTCGCGATCTGGGCTGGCTGATCATTCAAACGATTGAGGGGCACCAGGCCGACCTGTCTGACTGTCCGCCCGCCAAGCTCAATCGCGGTCAGGCAGCGTTGAAAATTGGGGATCCGGGGCCGATGGGGCGCATTTTGGTGCTGGGCGAACCGGGTAACGCCATCATTCCTGAACTAGCGCCCAAGGTTGACGAGATCGTGATCGAAAAGCCCGGTAAAGGCGCTTTTTACGCCACCCCGCTACAGGCTATTTTGCAGCGCCACAGCATCACCCATCTACTGTTTACCGGCGTCACCACCGAAGTGTGTGTTCAGAGCACGATGTGCGAAGCCAACGATCGCGGCTACGAATGTTTGCTGGTGGAAGACGGCACCGCTAGCTATTTTCCGGAGTTTAAGCAGGCGACTTTGGCCATGGTGCGGGCTCAGGGTGGCATCGTCGGCTGGACGGCGACTACAGATCAAGTGCTGGCGGGGCTGCTGAGTGCCTAATACCAGTTCTGCAACGTAGCGCTACCGATCGGGGATCCCCCGCTGTCGCTGCCCCCTTGTCGAAGGGGGCTACACAATTTTTTGATGTATAGTCCAAATTCAGCGAATGGGTATAAATGTCGAACGTTTAGGGTGATTGCTGAGTAAGGCAATACCGGGACGGTAAGGGCAGGTTTAGCCAGAACGCTGATTTCAGCGCTACCCAGCATCAGCAAAACCCGCCCCTACAAATATCGTTGATGCTGGCAATCTTCTCAGCTTCGCGAATCTAGGCTTCGCCCGTGATGGAAAGTGACTCTACCCAAATCCGCGGGCAGACGCCCCCTGGCGTAATCTCCGGTTCAGCTTCCACATGAATAATCGACTGCAGCAGCTCGCGAAAGTCTCCGGCCACTGTTGCCGATTCGATGCTGACTTTTTCACCTTTGTTGACCAGCCAGCCATCAAACGGCAGTGAAAAGGAGCCCTGCAGCGCGTTAACCCCAGCATGCAGCGCCTGCACATCATCGATAAACACGACATTTTCTGCCGTGTCTAAACTCAAAGACTGGCCCGAAGGCTGCCCCGCCATCACGTGATAAAAGTTAGCTCCCACGCTCACCTTGGCCCCAATGCTGGCATGGCCAGTGGGTTTAGCCCCCATGCGTTTAGCTGTCCCCGCACTGTGCAGAAAATTACTCAGGATGCCTTCACTGATGATCGGCAGGCGGCGGGTGGGTGTGCCTTCACCATCAAAGGCTTCGGGACTGACGTTTTCGGCATGGAGCGCGTCGTCATAGACCGTCAGCAGCGGCACCGCCACCTGACTCCCCAACGAGTCAGCGGTGGAGAGACTGCGGTTATCCAAAATGTTCTGAGCGTTATAGAGATTGGAAAACGCATCCAGCAGACTCAAAAAGGCTTCGGCAGAAAAGACGACGGGATACTTGCCCGATTCGATTTTCTGATAGTCCAAATGGCTGATGGTTTTCTCCGCTGCTTCGTGAATGCAGGCATCGACGTCGAGCTTCGGCAACCCTTGGTGAATCCGCACCGCCCCCGCCGATCGCGGCTTACGGCCTTCCTGTTCGGTCTTGCTGTAAAGGTACACCGACGCATAGCTGCGTTCCTCTTGCCGCAGGGCCCCATCGCTGTTGAGATAAAAGCGATCGACCTCGCGCTGGGCAATGCCGTTGTAAGGCACCGAGGCGAGCGCCGGATGAGCATCGAGCAGGGCTTTTTCGGCCCCGACCAGCGCCTGAATCAAATCCTGAATGTCGGCAGCAGGCACCTTGGCGTAATCTACCGGGGTCATCGGAGCCGTCGCTTCTGGGCTGAAGTCAGGCAAATTGTCCTTCGCGCCAAAGGCGCTGGCATCCGCCGCCGTTTGTAGCGCTAGCTCAATACCGCTAGGGTCCACATCTGTCGTGGTGGTGACCCCGACCAACCCTTGCTCATTCCACACGCGCACAATCACGCTCGATCGCTGCGACGCTTTGACCTGCTTGGGTTCCCCCTGGTCAACCTGCACACTGGTTTCGTCTACGGAAGACCCATACACGTCGTACTTGTGGATGCCTTGCTTTTGGGCACTTTCTTCGGCGTAGGCAGCAATCTCTTGAAGCGTTGGCATAGTCGTCCGCTGATCCTTTGAATGTCAATCGTCTCTCTATTCTAAAAGGCTGGGCGATCGGGCGTCGGGAATTTGGCTTGGGGAATTCGGAGGTCGGAAGCTCAGTGGTGCAGAAAACTTTTTTGAGTCTCACAGTGGACAGCTCAAATCATCAAAACGGACGCTGAAACCCATTGCCCTCGTACAATTTTCTCGAAAATCCCAAAATCAGCATCTCAATGAGAATCCTTTATTCATAAGGGTTTCAGGAGTTTTCTGCACCAGTAAGGGTCGGAAGTCGGAGTTAGGAGTTCAGAGTTCGGAATTCGGAATTCGGAGTTAGGAGTTCAGAGTTCGGAATTCGGAGTTAGGAGTTCGGTATGATGAGTTCGGAATACTGTTGGGCTGAGCCATTGAACATGGGAGCTGAACCATTGGACATGAAATTCGAACCACACAGTTTATGAGGTTGCTGGTAACCTGCTTTTTATAGGAGTTTCTCGACGCCCTCATTCTCAACAGGCGACCCCATGGAACAACCGCCGTTTCACAATCCCAATTCTCACCCGCTGCCTGACGCCAATGATGTCGAGGCTGAGTTTGCCAACCAATTGGAGCAGCGCCACGACTATGACGCCCAGCGATCGGCGGCGAGTCAGGCGCGACTCGCCTCTGACAAACGATTGATGCGCAATTTTATTGTGGGGCTGCTGCTGTTTGGTCTGGTGGTGGGCGGTTTGCTTTCTATTGGCTTGGTGTGGGGCTTAAACCAGCTAGATCTGGTCAACCCCCAGCCCACGTTCAACCGCGAATAGCCCGTAGAGCAGCGGGCCTCATCAGGCAAACCCGAGGGCATCCCACTTTGGCCCACCGGCAGGAACAGCCCGGCACTATCGGTCAACGGTGAGGCGATAGCGAGGCCGGGGGGGCGGCTCAACCACGGGCGGGGCCGATCGCAAAAAGATCACCATTTCATCCCCAATCACCGGGGTGCGGGCAATCAGATCACCCGTGGCCGTTTGAAACTCTAGCGTTTCGAAAGCCAGATCGACAGATTGCGTCATCAACTGCTGGGCCAGTTGGATCTGGTCATAGTCAGAGAGCCGATACCAATCACCGTTAAAAATCAGGGTGAGGCGGTTGGCCGTGAAATCAGCCTGCACCGAGTCGATGACGCGCTTGGCATTAAGAATCGTACTGTCGGATAGCTGTGCTTGCAGATCGGCAATGCGATCGCTTTGTATTACTGTTGCTGCAATGTCTGAGGAAACACTATCTTCTGAGGCGACGCTGTCCACCTCTGGCAAAATCGGAACTGACGGCAGTGATTCGGGCACCTCGACCTCTGGGGGTGCGGTCAGATCAGGTTGGGCCAACGGTTCTGGGGCAAGCGGGGGCGCGGCCACGGTGGGCTGTTGCAGACCATTGATCAGGGTCAGCAACAGCACTAAGACACCGATCAAAATGCCGCTGAGAATGCCATCGGACAGGTTGGCCGCAGCAGGAATCCGCCCCCGAATTCCCCTCAATAATCGTTGCCAAGCAGTGCGCGATCGCCGCCAAAATGGTTTGAGCCACGCCAGGGCATCTTGAGTCGTGGGAGCTACAGCCTCTAAGGGTGGGTCGGTGGGGTCTTCTAGCCAATCGGGAGTGTCCGCATCCCAAACATTAGTCGCCACCTCAGCTTCGAGTGGGGGTGGCTTAACCGCAGGCACCGAGTCTTCAAAACCGCTTTCGTCAGTCCACTCCATGTCAGCTAAGTCAGCATTATTCTCAGCATCGGTCATGGTCTCAGCTTCGGGCGGTGATGTTGCAGGGACCGGCACCGAGTCTTCAAAACCGCTTTCGTCAGTCCACTCGGCGTCGGGCAAATCAGAGGAAGGGTCTGGCAGGGGGGCCTCAGGCATGGCGCTCACGGTGCTTTGCTACTCGGCTGGTGACATTGTCGCTCAAAAGGTTAGGCAGCGGCGGTCGAAAATTCCCCTTTGACGCTGTAGCCACCTCCCCATGCTCAAGCCGCTAATTTACTTTGGCGAGAGGGTTGGCACACGGTGACAGACTTTCAACTTTTGCGGCTATTCGTGCGTAAACCGCAAAAAACTTGAGATGATTTTTTTGAAGAGAGCAACGGTTCGCCCATGAATATTCAAACCTGTCCCGTCTGTGGCGTCAAAATTATGGTGGGTGTCGTGGGGGGCGATCGCGTGCAGTTTGCCACTGGCCCGGCCGGTAACCGCGCCCGCCTCTGGGCCAGAGTGTGCAAATACGTCGATAAACCCGGCTGTATCAATTCTGACGGTGGCGGTCAAGAGCCGACCAAAGACGACTTCTATAAAGCCGATGCGCCCCGTTAATCGATATTTTGCTCAGGGCGATCGCTGCAAGCACCCCAAGCTGAGCCATAATGACACCGAAATCTCCCATTTGCATACACTCCTATGAAGTTAACTCGCTCCGCTCGCTCGCTGCTGTGGATGCCCCTGGCTCTGGCAGGCACCCTGAGCCTTTCAACCGTTAAAGCTCAGGCCCAAGACGCCATTTACACCCCGATTCCGATGCCGGCGACACGCGAGCTGACCGATACCCTGTCGGAGGATGATATTCCCACTGGGGTGGGCGGCTATGCCCGCGACTATACAGTGCAGCTAGAGGATGGCGATCAGGTAGCGATCGACCTGATTTCGGAAGAGTTTGACACGCTAGTCACGCTGCTGGGCCCTGATGGCACCACCGTCGGTGAAAATGACGACGGCCCCGACGGCACGACCAACTCACTACTGTTTGCCCGCATCACCGAATCAGGCATGTATACCGTTCGAGTGCGTTCCTATGCGGGGCAGGGCAATGGAGAATTTTTGCTCAAGGTGGCGCGGCTGCGTCCGGTGGAGTAGGACGGAGGACTCAATAAATTCGCCGTGCCGACCGACGGGGGCAGGTTGCGATCGTTGCTTGAAAGCCAGCCACTCAGTACCGAACCCTGGCTGAATGGGGCGCTCTAACTTCAATAAAAGGCTTGCGGTGGATTCCTTGAGTCTGTTATCTTAATCAAGCGCTTAAATTACAGCGCTTTAGCCGGGATAGCTCAGCTGGTAGAGCAGAGGACTGAAAATCCTCGTGTCGGCGGTTCAAGCCCGCCTCCTGGCATACGTTTCAGCCACACCCCCCGTT
>JBHJJI010000405.1:0-12434 GCA_050042805.1 Leptolyngbyaceae cyanobacterium | reverse complement strand
TCCTGACGTCGATGTGCGCAAGCAGAGCAAGCGGGTACTCGAAAATTTGCAGGCTCCCCACCTGCAGCGCCGTGCTGATTGGCTGACGCCTCTCCCCGACCTCAGTGCCTTAGACGAGAGCGACCGAACCAGCTTTTCAATGAACCAGGCCAATCTCCCTAAAAAATCACGACCGCCCCTCAGCACAGAGCCGAAACCCGAAGATCTCAGTCAGATGAATACCGGCGATAACGGTTTTCTGTTCGCGGCGATCGCCCTAGTGGTGCTGACGTTAGGCAGTCTGTGGTGGTTGAGAGGATAGCTTCACGACACCCAGACTGCTTGCTCTATTAGCAAGGGATGGAGATAGCGTTACAGGCGCTCGGCAACAGTCTTCAGGCGCTGCAGCTGAGCCACCATATCTTGCTGGGTCCACGTGGCGGCAAAGGTTTTGAACCCGAAGGCCACCAGCGGATTCGGAATCACAAACTCAAACCGATTGAGCAACCGCGTACCAGTTGCATTGGGCTGACATTCCCAGCGATCGCGGCCTGTAAAAAATCCGGAGAAACCCCACACGATCAGGCCCGGAGATCTTTCCACAACGGTACTGATGAGCGCGGGCTCAATCAGCGGCACTTGAATAACGAAGCGGCTCTGCCCCCCGAGTTCGGTATCCCAGGTATCGCCGAGGGGTTCGCAGCGCAGGGCCGGGTTGAGCCACTGTCCCATCAGCTCGCGATCAACGATACAGCGCTCGACGACGGTGGCGCTGGTCTGAATCTGAATGGACTGCTCAAAGACTTGGGGACTGGTCATGATTCCATGCTGACAAACTTCCTGACCACCTGATCATCCCCGAAGGAGCAAACGCTTGCACCCATCAGAAAATGACCCAGGAGGCCACACCGCGATCGCTCTCAATGGTCCAGATTTCATGGGCCGAGGAGACACATCCTCGATCCACATCAATAATTCCTATCTAACGAGAGACAGCGCAGGGTTGTGTTAATGGTGATTTCACGTAAATATAGGCTCCATAAGTGGACCCGATGGTATTTAGGTCGCGTAGACCACGCTTGGTGGCCAAAAACGCCAGAAACTTAGTGAAGAAATCGTATCTCAGGAACCATGATAGTCAGCCCTAACAACTTACTGAGCGCCTCGGTGTCTCCGCCCCTGGAGCCAGCTCCTCTACTTGCTCAAGTCGATAGCACGCCACTCGTATATTTTGTGGAAGTAATGAGCCGCTCCCTCGGCGCATTTTTACCCAGTTTGATCTGGGCCATCGTCATTTTGATCGCAGGATGGATCGTGGCGACGGTGGCGGCGTCCCTTGTAAAGAATGTTTTACAGCGCACCACCCTGGACGATCGCCTCACCAACATGGTGATGGGTCAAAGCGGCGATCGCGATGTGCCGATTGAGCAGTGGGTTGCCACCGCCGTGTATTGGCTCATCATGATCTTTACGTTGGTGGCATTCTTAAATGCCCTCAACTTAGAGGTGGTTTCTGAGCCCCTGAACGAATTCTTACAAGAGATTTTCCAGTATTTGCCGCGCATTGGGGGCGCTGTGCTGCTACTGGCCGTGGCTTGGGCGACGGCGACCATTGTCAAAGTCTTGATCACGCAAGGGTTAGCTCGGTTTAACTTGGACGATCGCCTGTCTCAGCAAATGGGTGGCGACTCCAGCAGCCCCATCATGGTGAACGAGTCGATTGGCAACATTCTCTACTGGTTCATCTTTTTACTGTTCATTCCGCTCATTTTGAGTGCGCTCGATCTGCCCGGTCTGCTGCAGCCGATCGAAAGTCTGATTGAACAGTTCCTGCAGGCGATTCCCCGCATTCTTACCGCTGGCATTATTTTGGTGGTGGGCTGGTTTATCGCTCGCATCGTGCGTGACATTGTCACTAACTTGCTGCATGCGACTCAGGCCGACAGCATCGGTTCCCGCTTTGGGCTGGCTTCGACGGAAGCCACCGAGGGCATCTCACTGTCTAAGTTGGCCGGCACGATTGTCTTTGTTTTGATTCTGATTCCAGCGGTGGTGGCAGCGCTGAATGAGCTGGACATCGACGCGATTTCAGGGCCAGCGATCGCCATGCTGGAGCTGATCCTCGAAACCATTCCGCAGATCATCATGGCGGGCGTGGTATTGGTTGTGGCCTATGTGGTAGGTCGGTTTGTGGGTGACTTGGTGACAAGCCTGCTCCGCTCGGTTGGGTTTGACAACATTTTCAGTATTTTGGGGCTCCCTGAAATCACGACCACTCCTCAGACCCCGGTCTATCCGGATACTTCGCCGGGTGCTATCGGCACTCAGCCCGAGGTCTATCCGACCGGTCAGCCCGAAGTGAGGGTGGAAGAGGCTGGACGTTCGCCCGCTGATATTGCCGGATTGGTGACCCTGGTAGCCATCGTGCTGTTTGGGGCCATTACCGCCACCGAAATTCTCGGCTTCGCTACCTTGACGCAAATTGTGCAGGCGATCTTGCGGATTTCCGCTCGCGTGCTGAGTGGCTTGGTGGTGTTTGCGGTGGGTCTCTATTTTGCCAACCTGGCGTTCCGCTTGATTCGCACTATGGGTGGGGGCCAAGCCAACTTCTTGGCACAAGCAGCCCGCATTGCCATCATCACCCTGGTAGGAGCCATGGGTCTGCAGCAGATGGGCGTTGCCACTGATATCGTCAATCTGGCCTTTGGTCTGCTGTTGGGCGCAATTTCTGTCGCGATCGCGATCGCCTTTGGCTTGGGCGGCCGTGACCTGGCGGCTGAGCAAATGCGTGAATGGCTGAACGCCTTTAAACAGCGTTAACGTCATTTATCCAGCGTTTATCCTAAAGCCCTCTCGTTAGTTAGCTAACGAGAGGGCTTTAGTGATCAAGTATCCCGAGCGGTGGCGGAGGGCGTCACCTGACCAACGCTATAGTATCTACACCGCCGACCGTTAAGTTCTTGTGTGAGCCCGCTATGAACAGTGACGACATCGCTCGCTATATCGAGCAGACTGATAGTCTTTCCAAACCCTGGATGGTGATTCAATGGCGCTTGCAGAAGCTGAGAGAACAAAAATCTACGATGGCCCCCGAGACCTACATCCAAGAGCTATCAGAACTCCATCAGTCGCTGATGAAGCTGGGGGAATGGTGGCAGGGACAGGAAAACGAAGTCTTTTAGGGAGGATTTCCTGTATCGGAAGGAGGAGAACCAACGCGCCAACAAGGGGCTAAATTGCTTGGCACGCAGATCGTTCGGATTTTTGGCAGCGGGCTTCCAGTCTCCGGCGTCACCCATCAAAACGCCGCAGATTTTTGTCCGGATGTTCGAGTTGTTCGCAAAGCCACAGTGCTCACATTACCGGAGTGATAGCCTAGGCCATCCCCCACGCGCCGATAGCCACCTGGCATCTTGAGTCGCACCCCAGCGGTAGAGCACAGACGCAGACCCGTAGGCCTTCGGTGGTTGGGCGATCGCACAGATATTGTTGGATATGCTGCCATCTTCTGAGTTCATCTCAAATAGTCATCCGTCACGGCTGTTGGATCGGGAGCTGAGCTGGATTGCCTTTAATCGTCGCCTGATTTACGACCTCGCTGATATCGCTCAACCGCCGTTGAGCCGTTTGCTCAGGCTGGCTCAGGCCGCAGCCGCGCTCGACGAATATTTTATGGTGCGCGTGCCGCTGTTAAAAACCGCTCACGGCCCCATGGCGATCGCCGATCATCCCGATTCGTTGCAGCATATTCGTCCTTATTTACGAGCGCTCGTAGCCCGGCAGCAGGCTCACTTCATCTATAACTTGAAACCCTGCTTAGCCCAGCACGGCGTGCATTTAGTGAATTATGCCGCCCTCAGCGATCGCCAACAACAGTACGGGTATCAGCGCTTTGAAGACGAAGTTGTGCCAGTGTTGACGGCCTTGATTACATCGCCGCTTAAACCCACGCCCGACTTTTCTAACCTCAGTTTGCATCTGGCCGTTTGGCTAGAGACCGACCAGGGCAATCAATTGGGCTGGGTCAAGCTGCCGCGCGTGCTGCCGCGTTTTATCATGCTGTCGGGGGCTGAGACCGCCGAGTGGGTGGCGACGCCATTAGAGCAGGTGATCGCGGCTCATTTGCCCGCGTTGTTTCCCCAATATCAGGTGCGCGGCTGCTTTCCCTTTCGAGTCACACGCAGCGCCAACCTGGGCACCCTCGATTCTGAAACCGCCAACCTGCTGGAAATGATTCAAGAAAGCCTGCAACAGCGCCAGCAGCAAGGGCATCCTGTGCGACTAGAAGTCTCCAAAACCATGCCTGACTGGGTGCGATCGCACTTGACCCACAATCTGCAGCTTGGCCCTGCCGAGACCTATCAGCTCAACGGCTGGTCGGGGCTCAGTGATCTGCAAGAACTCGCTCGGCTACCCCGGCCTGACCTCTTTTTGCCAACCTGGCACCCCGTGATTCCCGCCGCCTTGATGACTCAGTCAAAATCTTCCCTGAGCTCATGGGTACCCCCTACCCCTGAGCCCACCCAAGACCTGCTGGCAACGATTGCCCAGCGCGATCTGCAGCAGCATTTTCCCTATCACTCTTTTGCGGCCACCGTCGAAAGCTTCGTAGCTCAGGCCGCCCTCGACCCGGCGGTGCTGGCCATCAAGATGACCCTCTATCGCACCGCTGTCGATGCCCCGATTGTGCGATCGCTGATGGCCGCTGCTAAAACTGGCAAACAGATTGTGGTGCTCGTCGAGCTGACCGCGCCCCTTGATGAGGCCATCAATATTCACTGGGCCAAACGCTTAGAAAAAGCGGGTGCCCATGTGGTGTATGGGGTGGTGGGATTTCGGACTCACACCAATCTGGTGCTCGTCGCCCGCCGCGAAAAGCAACAAATTCGTCAGTATGCCTACCTGGGTACGGGCGACTATCTACCCGATCGCCCGCAACCTTACGAAGACCTTGGCCTGCTCACCAGTCGGGCCGACATTGGCGTCGATCTGAGCCATTTGTTTAACTTTTTGACCGGTTGCTCACGACAGGTTGACTACACCACGCTCATGGTCGCCCCCGGCCAGCTCAAGCAACAGCTCAAACGCCTGATCGAGCGCGAAGCGCATCATGCCCGCCAGGGCCAGCCCGCGCGGCTGATGGCCAAGCTCAATCTGTTGGCCGATCCCGACATCATTGAGGCCCTCTACGAAGCCTCTGATGCTGGCGTCGAAATTGATCTAATTGTCCGTAGCATCTGTCGCCTGCGCCCTGGCGTACCGGGCTTGAGCGATCGCATTCGCGTCGTCAGCATTTTGGGCGAGTATGTAGAACACAGCCGCATCTTTTACTGCCAAAATGGCCAGCAGCCCGAAGCTTGGATCGGCACCGCCGATTGGACACCCCGAGGGCTGAACCAACGCATCGAAGTGATGGTGCCGATTCACGCGCCAGCGCTCATTGCCGATCTGCATCAACGGCTTGAGTGTCTGCTGGCCGACAATCAAAACAGCTGGCACCTGCAGCCCAACGGGCAGTATATCCGTCCCTCATTGTCACCTGATACCCCAGCGAGATCGGCCCACGAGAGGTTCCGGCAGCTCGCCCACAGCTCCGGGCACCATGCTGAAGCGACAAAGATAGGTCATTGAGTGGGGAAGTAGAGCGTAGAGAGAGGCCTCTAGTCGAGCGCGGCGCAAATGTAGCAGAATGCGGAATGAAGAAGTCGGAAGTCAGAACTCAAAAGCTTACCTGATGGTGATTTCAGGCATTGGAGGCGACCTGATCAAACTGCGGCTTGCTATAGCCGTCTTGTCGAGAAGGGGGATCACAGGCACTGAGCGGAACCGCAGTCCCGGTCATCCCGAGTCTTTGAAACACGGCACAAATCTAGCTCCCCCGCCCCCTGTCTCCCCGGCCTTTCCAGATAGCGTCGGGCGTCCGATCACTGAGACTTGGGAAAGTTTGCATCCGGTGCTTCTGCTGGCGCGGGATTGACCGCTGCATACAGCGCCGAATAGTCTTGATCTGCCAACCCTTGAGCGATCGCCTGCTCGACGAGCGCCGCCACACTGTCTGCCACCGTGGGTACGATACCTGCCGCCGTGGCTGCTTGAGAAAATAGCTTCATATCTTTCAGCAAGTGCTTGGTGGGAAAGTTGGGATTATCAAAGTCGCGATCGCACATGCGGCCCAACTTTTTATCGAAGGTCGGCGCATACAGAGCGCTGTGACGCACGATTTCCATAAACTGATCGACCGCGATCGCTTCCCGCTGCACGAGGGCTAAACTTTGGGCAAAGGCTGCGGTCAGTGAGCCAATCAGTTGATTCATCGCCAGCTTCACAGCAGCCCCCGCCCCCACCGGCCCGAGGTGGGTGACCTGATTACCCAAACCTTGCAGCAGCGGCTGCCACTGCTCGAACTGAGCCGCCGTGCTACCGACCATCACAATCAAACTCCCCGTTTTAATTTGAGGAATGCTGCCTAGCACCGGGGCCTCTAAATACGCGCCCCCGGCAGCAGTCACCTGCGCGAGGAGATGCCGACTTTCATCCGGCGCGATGGTGCCCATTTGAATGACGGTGTGGTTTGCCAGCGCTGCCGCTGCGGTCGGGGTGAGTAGCGTCTCGGAGATCGCCGTCGCATCCGCCAGCATCAAGATCGTGCAGTCGGTGGACTTGAGAACTTCACTCGCCGTCCCCTTGGCGACGATGCCGCGATCCATCAACGGTTGCAGCTTGGTATCCGACCGGTTATAGACCACCACCTCATGACCACAGGCTTGCAATTGCAGCGCCATGGGTGCGCCCATCAGTCCCGTTCCTAAAATCCCAACTTTCACATCTTTTCCCCAGATTATTCGCGTTTCTCACAGGATTCAGCCGACTTTTCCCCAGGTTAGGCCATGATTTGTAACCGATCGCACCAATGATCACATGAATGAGGCCAGGGCGATCGCCCGCTCTGAGATTGTCATCATTACAGATAATTTGCGGTTAACAGCAGTTGCCAACAGCGTCGGTGAACATACCGCAGGCAACTGGTCTAGCAGAACACCCTACGGGAAGGGCCAGGCCCGACGGCATGAAGCAGTCGGAAGTCAGAATTAAAAAGCTGATCGGATGGTGATATCAGGCATTGGGGGTGACCTGATCAAACGGCGGCTTGCGATAAAAGCAGGCAAGTCCGATTGCAGGAGTTGGCACGCCAAACCCTGACAGCAAGGATTCTATAGCAGAAGTCGGAATGCAGAAGTCGGAAGTCGGAATTGAAAAGCCTGTCAGTTGATGATTTCAGCCATCTGAGGTGATCTGACCAAACTGCGGCTCGCTATATGTCCCAGAGAGGTTACTTGAGCACTGAGAGCCCTAAGCTGACTGCTGAACTGGCCACACTTGGCCCTTGAGCCAATCGGTCAAAAAACAATCCAGCCACTGGTCAACGTCAGCGCCATGCTTGTGATGCTGTTGAAAATGCTGCTCGCGAGGCTGCGCCCCCAATCGTTTGAGTTGATCAGCGCCTCGAGTCGTCCATTCGTCAATCAGGGCCGTCGTCATCTCGGGATGAAACTGCAGGCCAAACACCGTCTCACCATAGGCAAACGCCTGGTTAGGAAACGTGTCCCCCGTGGCCAAACCCACTGCCCCCGCCGGTAAGGTAAACCCTTCACTATGCCATTGGTAAACGGTCATGGGAGCAGGGATATAAGGGTAGCCCCCGGCAGTTGGCCGCAGCTCAGAATAGCCAATTTCGCTGATGCCCGTGGCGTGGGGCGACACCTCAGCCCCCAAGACTCGCGCCAACAGCTGGGCCCCTAAACAAATGCCCAAGTAGGGTTTATCCGAAGCGAGGGCGATCGCAATCCAATCCAATTCGGTGCGAATAAAGGGTAGGGTCTCGTCATCATTGGCACTCATCGGCCCCCCAAAGACCACGGCTCCGGCATGATGCGCCATCGTCATCGGCAACTCATCGCCCAACGCCGGACAGCGAATATCAAGGGAGTATCCGCGCGATCGCAACTTTTCGCCCACCAAACCAGGCTCTGAAGTGGGTTGGTGAACGATGACTAAAATTGGGTTCATGCGCCTTAATACCCGACCTTGCCTCAAGGGTTCCACCTACTTTAACAACCTTATTCTGCCGCTATCGCTAAATCAAAGGAACCGTGCATCTGCAAAATCGTGTCTTTCGTTACCACGGAAGCGTCGTTGAAATAGGAGACGATTCTGGCGGTTTGGCCGGTCTCATACCCGACAAAGGTAATCATTTGCTCAGAAAATTCGCCCGGCAGGTCGATAATCCACAGCCGCAGGGCTTCGTTGCCCCCCACGGCGGCTAGGCCATATTGATCGCTGGTGTAAACCTGGTCATTGGCTTGTCTGATCAATCCATCTAGTTCTCGTTCGACATAGGTCGTAGGGGGCTCATTTACGAGGGTAACTTCCGTTTTACTGTCCGTCCCCGCTTGATGTGGCCCGTCGGCACTGTAGCTGGTGATGGTCACCGTCTGCCCAGTGGCATCTTCCTGTACTAACCAGCCCGCCGGAATTTCGATGGAAAAGGTGTCAATCAGCGTGTAGGTTTCGAAGCTTTCACGGTGGGGAGTGGTCGCTTCTGCCGGAGCGGCGGCAGACGGCTCGTTCACGGGACTATCAGAGGGCATTTGGGCGATCGCGATCCCAGCACTCAAGGCCCAAATACCAACAGCCAAAATGTTGCGTCTCAACCGATCAAATCTACTCACCGTTGCCTCTCCTTATCATCGCTAATCGAAACAGCCATTGCCGCTGTATTCACGCCATCGTCAGGGCCGCTGGTGGGATCCCCGCAAAGGGTCTGCCCTCAATACAGTCCCAGAACAGACATTTTTTGTCAGGGTTGAGTACTGCGCCCCTCTGCCAGCGAGATGCTGTTGTGGAGGGACGCCCTAACTCAATATCTTGGCATCTTACTCTCCCCAAGACCATCACAGTCTCCTCAAGCGATGTTCATGCCAGTTCTAATGACCGCAGTCATGCCGTCACGGCTGCTCGTCGCCTTGATCTTGAGACTTGAGGCGATTCGATTTTTGGATCAGATCGGCCAAATAATCGTCAGTGTTCGGGGGCGAGTCCACTGGCGGATCTGCCGATTCCGAGGCCGGTGGCGAGACCACGGGTGAACTCTTCAGGTCAGGATTCGCCAACCGGGCTTGGCGCTGCGCTCGCAGCTCTTTGGCCTGGGCCTGCAACTGGTTGAAATAATCGGTGTCGGTGATCTCAGCGACTTGCTCACCGACCTTGGTCTTGTCAATCTCAATCTCAATGCGTAGCAGGCTTTTCATCTGCTTGTAGACGGCCTGCCCATAGTCACTCTTGTTGAAGCGATCAAGCAGCAGCACTCCACCCGAGGCCAGCACAAACCCGAGGGCGGCGGGCACCAACGGCAACCAGCCCCCTTGCAAAAAGGCGACATAGCAGAGGCCATACAGCCCACCCAAGAGCACGATCGCCACCGCAGCATAAACCAGCGGACGACGAATGGAGCTGGCAAATAGCGCACCGCCTAGCCCCCAAAGCACAATCCACAGGGCTTCTACCGGAGTGGGCCAGCTCCACAGCAGCGGGCGATCATCGAGTACAGCGCTCAAAATTTGGCTGACCGATTGGGCATGCACGATCACACCGGGCATTTTTTGACTGTCACGCAGCCCGCCACTAAAGGGGGTGTAAAACTCGTCTTTGGCTTCGGGCGTCGTCGCCCCGATCAAAACGATGCGATCGCGAATTTGGGCGGGCTCCACCCGACCAGACAACACGTCAGTCAAACTCACCTGCGGCACGGCAGTCTGCGCCGCCCGATAGTTCAACAAAATCTGATAGCCGTTGGCATCAACGTTTCGATAGCCCCCTAGGTTAGGTGTCAAACGAGGTAGCACCGTTTGGCCTAGCCGCAGCTCTTGATTGAGGGTGAGTTCCGGGTTGATGCCTGCTTCCGCTAAATATCGCAAGGCCAGCTGTAACCCCAGGGAAAACAATTGGTTGTCGGGGGTATTACACAGGTGGGTGCTCACCGCTTCAGCCTCAGCGGGGGGAGCCGCAATCAACAGGTTGCGACGTAAAATGCCGCCAGAATCGACGACCAAATCGGAAAAGCCCACTTGCGTCTCCGAGGTATCGGTCGGCGGCGGCACGCCCGGATTATCAGCGCTGCTAATTTTACAAACGGGAAAAATGAGATCGCTGCTTTGCAACACTGACAACAGCTCACCTTGGCCCTCACCAATGGGCAAATCGCGAAACATATCGAGTCCGATCGCCTGAGGCTCAGCCTCTAGCAGCACCTCCAGTAGCTCGGCCACAGTGCTGTCTTCAATCGGCCATTCCAGACGGGATTGAATATCTGACTCACTAATGCCGACCACCAAGATGCGATCGTCCGGCAGCGGGGTAGGACGCCACCGCATCATTTTGTCGTAAACCCCCAGTTCTAATCCCTGCAGTGCCCCCAACGTTCTCAGACCGAGAATGACCGCTCCCGTGGCCAAAGTCGAGATCACCGCTGGTCGCCCCAAATGACCAACCCAACTGAGCGCTGTTTGCAATTGCGGCGGTAGTTTTTGACTAGCAGCAGACTTGGGAATGACCATAAAGACAGAAAACCGGGATAAAACGCCTAGCGTTTGGCGTCAATACATTCTAACCAGGTGAATTCTTTAACCCTGTCATACCACCAATGCAGTGAGAAATTTTCCGTAAAAACCGTAACAGTTCTCCGTCATTGTGAAGTTGCCTGGTGTAGACATAGGTAAAGATAGGGTAGATCACTCAGGTCAAACCTCGCAGGATATATAGGCAAGGCTATCGGGGAAAGTCATTAGGCGGTTACGGGTTACGGGTTATTTCGTAACAGTCGCATTCATCCGATCGCTCCGCCCTGTCTTAGCCTGATTTCACCGCCCCTCAATTGCGTTTTATTCATCACTGCTCATTTTTGGATGCATTAGGTTCTATGAAAGGTCTTCGTCACGTTCAGCAAATTGGGTTCCTCAGCACCGTCAGCCTACTCATGAGTGGAGGATTGATGGCGGGAAGGCTACCGGCGAGCGCCCAAGGCTCTCTACAGTTCCGATTGCCCGATATCAGCGCTCCCGGCAACCGCGAATCAGGGTCAACTCGTAGCACCTCCTGCATCGCCTTTGATGACAACCTGATTGCCCTAATTCCAGAAACCAACTACGGCTATACCCAAACGGGCTATCCCTCGTTCTACTTCTACCTGCCGCCTACCGAGGCAGACCAGCTCAAGTTGGTCATTCGTCATGAAGTGACGGGTGATCTCGTTTACGAAGGGCGCTTCCACATCGCGGGCGACTCGGGGATTGCCCAAGTCAGCTTACCGAACAATGGGCTACAGCAGCCCCTGATGCAAGGCGAAGTGTATGTCTGGTACGTGTCAGTGGTCTGCGACGAAACTGACCCCAGTGCCGATGTTGTCACCGAAGGATTTATCGAGCGGATTGATGTCCGAGTCGCGGCATCCACTACGCCAGCGGCAGCGCTACCCGCACTCTATGCGGGGGAAGGCGTGTGGTATGACGCTTTAGCCGCTTCGGCGGCGCTGAAAAAAGATGATAGTTCCGCCGATTGGAATGCGCTGTTAGAGGCCGTTGCCCTCGATCAGCTGATTCCGGTTGAGCTGTTGACCACTGAACCCACACCATAGCCACCGTCAGGTTGCGGACGTCCCTGGTCTCTGGAGACGCCGGGAAGCCAGGGGGCGGGGGGAGACGGGTTTTGCCAGCTGTTTTAGCGAATCATTGCTCCTCCCGCCAGGAAAGCGATTCAGCGCGATCGCTGCTGGGCGGCGGCGATAAAGGCGGCACAGTATTGCTGATAGCCCTCAGGAAACACCACGTTTAAGTCAAGGGGATCGGTAGTGTCATCAGGATCACCAGGGCCTTCGACGACGGTTAACTGGCCCTCATCTTGGCGGAGTTTGAGCGCTTTGCGGTTTTTGAGTTCGCCGCCGCTGCTATCGACATAGGTGACAATATTGCCAATGTCGAACGATCGCCCAATCTCTTGTACCAGGTGCAAGAAATTGCGATCGCTGCCGCCGCGTTTAGCCACCGGTTCACCCGCCACCGTCATCACTTTGCTCGTGACCGTATCGCCCACGCCAACCATGAGGGGCATCGCCGCTGGGTCAAACCGATCTTTAACCAGGTCAATCAGGGCTTGATGATCAGGGGGCGCAGTGCGAACGCTAAAGTCCGCCCCGAGGGGATAGGTGCCCGTTTGATCAGCATAGTAACGATTGAGCAGCGCCAGCACGCCCGCCTCTTTGATCGCCCCCCGCAACATAAATTGAAAATCGGTGGTGCCTGACTCGTCGCCATGGCTGAGCCAAATCACTTCTTTGCCTTGCTCATCACGGCCATGGTTGGGCGCGTAATGGACAAAAAATGAGTCGGCCAGTCCCTGCTCTG
>JBHJJI010000404.1:0-8897 GCA_050042805.1 Leptolyngbyaceae cyanobacterium | reverse complement strand
CTTATCCACCTGCCTGCCGATCAGCACCACCGAAGCACCCGCCTTGAGGGCGAGCTGCGCCACACTCTTGCCGATACCACTGGTACCGCCGATCACAATCAGCTTTTGTCCGACAAATTCTTGAGACATCACAATAGACCTCCTGGTCATAAAAAGAATTTTACCTACTAGAAGGTAGGTAAATGATCAAAAAAATTACCCGTCTGGGCAAAGGGCCGAAAACAATCGGTGCATCAGGCAATCAAATTCGGCCTCACTGTCTGCTGCCGCCCGTGCTAGGAGTTGTGCCCCTTGCACAGTGGCCAACAGCAACGCTGCTTCATCAGCCGCTGACGCCCGAATCTGGAAGCGATCGCTCGCCACACCACGCGCTACCAGCGCCTGCAGCCAAGCAGTCATCTCCTCAAAAAAGTCTCTCACCTCGCTCTGCACCGATGGCGGCAAAACGAACAGCTCAGCCGACAGCATGCCACACAAACACATTTGCTGATGGATGAGTCCTCCCCGATAGAGGGCGCAAAACTCCTGCAATTGCGCTTGCGGATCAGCGATCGTTTGCTCAATGGCCTGTAACGCTTGCAAAAAAGTCGTTCGATAACGCTGCACTAACGCTAAGGCTAATTCTTCTTTAGAGGCAAAATGATAGTGAATGCTCGCCTTACGAATACCAATCTGCGCGGCAATATCAGCATAACTGAAGGCGCTATACCCTCGATTACGCACGAGATCTTGAGCTACATCCAGAATTTTTTGAGCCGTTGAGCTGGTCATACCGCCATCTTTACCTATCAGTAGGTAGGTGTCAAGTATCAGCTTTCATTAGCTGGGTCATATCACAGAGTCTTCACCCCAAGCCCGGGCCTTCTAGAACGAATGACAACTCTAATGCCGCGCCGCTCAGGAGAGATTGTCCCCACCGCGAAAGCCATGGGAGAGGGGCAAGCACCCACAGATCCAGGGTTACTGGCAAAGCAGTCCCCATGTCAGTGAAGCAGACAGAAAGCTGGGCGCTTGAGTTAGCTGGAATGACACACCGGTGTCTCGTGGGGGAGACCCGCAGGCAAATTGCCCACCCGATAGGCTTTGATTGCGGTCTCTGGATCAGGCTCACTGGTCGTTAACAGTTCTGTATTGCGCGCTTGGAGCCGCCGCCTCACCCCTTCCCCCGCGGAGGCCGCGATCGCAATATCGACAAAATGTAGGGGATGGCGATCGCCCTCGCCCCGCACGTGCCATTCATGCAGGCAACCGGTTTTAGTTAAATCCAAAGTCCAGACGAGGCTAATGTCGGCTTCATCCGGCACCACATACACTTGCCACCGCAACGCTCTTCCGGCGTGGGCAGCAAGATTGCCGTCCTCAGTAACGGCGACAGCTAGCAGTTTCTCGGTCATCTGAATACCCCTTCTGAATCGGTACGATATAACAGTCGCCAGTCCGGTGAGAACAAGACTGCGAGCCAATTCGCTTCTGCGCTCAGGGTCAGAGCGATCCTCGGTGTCCTCAGCAACATGGCTAGCGCTATCCCTCGGTTCATCTCCTCCACCCGCAAGTGTGGATTGCGGATTTCCCGGCCATCCCTGATGCAGCTAACTCAGACGACTTAGAGCCACACTGGCTAGCCGATTGTGTGCATACGTCGAGTGTTTTCATCACTGCGATCGCCGCGACCCATGCAAGAGGCTGCCCCCACGGATGGCGAGATGAGATAGCTGAATTGTAGGAGACAGGGATGGCGAGATTACCCTGCTATTAAGCTTGTACTCAATGGTTAAAAGCATTGATCTAAAAGGCATTGGCAAAACCATTCAGGCTGACGAACGAGCTATTTTAGATTCGCGCTCCTGCTGAATACTCGCACCACCCAAGGGGGAATGAGGCATCGATCAAGGGGCGTCGGGCTGTTGCCAATCCCCCGTTGCCTGAAGGAAAGGCGAAAATTCCGGTGCAGACCAGCTGAGGGGCAGACTCCCTTCAACGCGAATCCCTTGAGTGACCTGAAATTTGAGTAGGCGCTCGGCCCCTTCGTATTGCGCAATTTCAGGATCGCCATCCCAGATCACCTCAGCCTGCCCTGTGAGATACAGTAGGTTACCGTTTTCAAAATCGATGAAGATTAGGCCCGCGCGGGGATTCACCGCCAGATTGCCCAACGTATTGAAATGAAAGTTGCCCGAAAAATCAGGAATCGTCAGGGTTTGGGCATCGTCGATACGCACAAAGCCCGGTTTCCCCCCCCGATGGGAAACATCAACGCCTTTAGCCGCCCCGGCCTCAGGTTCCAGATAGGCCGTAGTGATAAAAAACGTGTCGGCTTGGGCGATCGCCCTCCTGTCTACAGCGCCCAATTGGGTCAGCGTCTGCACCGGTCGGGGCGCTGCCGCGTTGAACGATCGCAGATTAAACTGGCGCGCTTGAATATATTGGGGGCAATTGCCAAAGGCTTGTCCGACCTGCACTTCAAAGCCCGCTTCGTCCACGCGACTAATGACGCCATTGAGGCGGTTGCGGCGGCGGGTGTGCAGCTCAATGCCAAGCAAACCGACGTCGTTGCCAACCGTCAGCTGCGGCGTCAGCGGATCGCCATAGAGGGGGTGAGCGGTGATCCGTAGCGTATGATCGTTCGGTGCTGTGATGAACCCCGGCACTCCCACCAAAATGGACGCCCAGGGCTGACCCACCGCATCCACAGTGCCGACCAATAGATAGGACAGTTGCCGGTAAAAGGCCTGATGCTGCTCCGGCAAAAACTCGCGGATCATTCGCCGTCCTTGCCGTTCAGTGCGATCGCGGCCACCCAACTTTTCCTGAATCGCCCGCTCACCAGGATGGAAGGGCGATTCTGCTTTTTGCCAACCAGGAATTGCCATCGTCAGAGTCTCCTGAAAATCATCCGGTCAAATCACGCTAGGTTCACTTCTGCTGAAGGACGGCCCCCAACAAGGAATTTGAGCCCGGCTGTTGGGACTGGGCCAATCGTGAAGCGAGCAACGACAACTGAATTAGCTGCCAGCAGCAATCAACTCCATACGGATGCCACCAGGAATGTAAAACATCATGTGCTGGGTTGGCCCGTTGCCCAGCGGTTCTGGAGCGAATTCAATTTCTACGCCTGCAGTGGTTTTGAGCTTTTCATAGACGGCATTCAGCGTGCCGACCCCATCGACTTTCAGGGCAAAGTGATGGAGACCAATGTTGGTCTTTCGGTCAAACGGCGTCGCACTCTCTGGGTCGGCGGCCTGCCAAAGCGTCAGCATGGCCGTGCCATCTGACACGAAGTAAGCCGGATAGTTAGGCTCGGCCCCCACTAGTCGTAACTCCAACACGTCGACAAAGAAGTCGCGAGCCTGGTCAATATTTGGCACAGTCAAACCAATATGGTGTGCGCCTTGGGTGATAGCCATGGGAAATTCCTTGGAAATTAGGGAGTTTAGAAACGGATGGTCACGGTGGCGTGCCTAGCTGTGATCGTTACAGCCCAGTGTAAAAAAGCAGTGATGGTCAAGCGGCAGATCACAATCCTCAAACAAGCATTTAATCGCTAGAGCTACTAGAGAAAATGTGTTTTCTCTAGGGACTGTCATCAATTAGTGGTTAAATCCTGATGCTGAAGGCGGTTCAGCCCCTAGCTAGGTTTATGGAGCGGGCGCGGTAATGCCTACACCGAAAGCGTTCTGGTTTTAATTGATGACGCGCCCTATAGAGAATAATTGGATTGTGGGGAGGAGTCCTTGATTAGAATCAAGTTCTCAATATTCAGCAATATCCTCTAGCCACTCGGGATAGAACGTAATGGCGCGGCGCTGACGAGAAATGGCTCCTTCTGACTCCAGACGAGACAGTAAACGCGATAAAGCCTCTGGCGTCAAGGCCAATTCACTGGCCACCGCCCGCAGAGGTTTATCGAGCGTAACGGTGTATTGATTGGGGCCCAAGCGGGGTATCAGATACTTCAATAGGCGATCGCGGGCGGAGTTGATACTGCGCAGTTCCAGCAACGATTTCACGGCGTAAAAGCGTTTGGTCAGGTGAGCCATATAACGCTCCGAAAGGGCTGGTTGAGCTTTCAAGGCAGCGGCGAAATCATCAACCGGAATGGGAATCACTTCACTGGCCGTTTCCGCAATCACTGTGCAGATGTATTGGGGAACATACAATGCGCTCTCTCCCAAAAAGTCTTCGGCGTCAACGAAATAATGAGTCACCATCTGTTGATTAACGAAGCTAACGAGACGCACACGGCCCGTTGTCACCCAGTAAAGGTATCTAGCAGCATCCCCATGCTGCAGCAAAATTTCTCCAGCATTGAGGGTTTGTCGGGCGAGTGTTGCCCGCAGGGAGCTAGGGAGGTCATCTAAAGTGAGGGAAATCATGGTGGAAGCTTGAATCAAGAACCGATAGCGTGAGGCGTAGTAACTGAAATTAGTGGGCGATCGCGTCAGGTTGAGCGAGCCATTCATCCAGGCGACCTCGACGTTCTAGGGCGTACAGGTCATCACTGCCGCCAATGTGCTGGTTATTGATAAAGATTTGCGGCACGGAACGGCGGCCATCATTGCCTCGGGTCATCATTGCGTCCCGAGCAGCTTCGTCACCGTCAATGGCGTACTCGATAGAGGAGACGCCTTTGTCATCGAGCAGTTGCTTGGCTCGTCGACAAAACGGACAGGTTTTCCAGGTGTAAATTTCAACGGTGGCCATGATGGAAATCTCCTTTTGAGGCATTTGGGAACAAATATTTGGGTTGCCGTAGGGGCGAGGCATTAACGATTTAACGCATTGCACAATGACTGTAGGCAATCACGAGAATGCCTCGCCCCTACGGTGGGTTGGATGAGAATCAAAAATTTATGCCGACAATGGCATGCGGCGGGTGCCCTCGGCTAGGCGGATGTCGCGCCAGATCTGGGTGGCGGCGTTGGCTCCATCGGCAGCAGCGATGACCACTTGGTTCATACCCACCTTCAAATCACCCACGGCAAAAATCCGGGGATGAGAGGTGCGGTTCATCGAATCCGTTACCAAATTGCTGCCCTGATATTCCAACTCGATGCCTTGGAGGTAATCAGCGTGATACTTCGAGCCCATGGAGATGAGTCCGGCATCGAGTTCCACAGTCGAACCATCTGCGAGTTCGACGCCCGACATTTGATGGTTTTCCCCTAGGAACTGGTGGATGGGCTGATCGTTGATGGTGTAACCCGCTTCGGTAAAGCGATCGCGCAATTCTGGCCCGACCTCAAACGCACCGTTTGTAAACACGGTGATGTGGGGCGTGAACCACCCAAGGGGAAAAGCCACTTGCAGACTATTTTCGCTGCTACCAAAAACGCCCACCCGTTGGTCACGCATTTCATAGCCGTCACAAATCAAACAAACATGCAGGTTGTACCCGGCATAATCAAACACGTTTTTCATATCGGCCAGCTGTGGCAGATGGTCGATGATGCCGCTGGCGGCGATGAGGTAGCGCGTGCGGAACACCTCATAGGTCGGGTTTTGGCGACCGATGCGCACTTTCACCAACAGAGTATCCCCTTCATCAATCACTGATTCCACATAGGCATTGAGATAGTCGCCCTCTAGAGACAGGTAGTGGGCTTTGCCTTGCTTGAGCACTTCTCGCCCAGGCGTTTCAGGGGGCAGACCTAAATAGTTATGCAACTCCTGCATCCAAAAAGAGCGAGCCTTGCCCTTGTCAATAATTAGCGTTGAGAGCAGGTAGCGCTGCAAATAGATCCCGGCAGAGAGGCCAGCAGCCCCACCCCCAACCACCAGCGCGTCATAAATGTGCTCGGTGCGTTGAGCGAGCGTTTTCTTGGTCAGTTGCATAGCCACCTCCGAGTGATGGTGTGAGATTTTGATGACTGAACCGATCGTTCGGTTCGACTTGAATCTACTGTACCGATCGTTTGGTATACTGTCAATAGTTGAATCGGAACCTGCTGGTCATGCCTAAAGAAACCTACCTTCCGAGTTTGGTCACGCTGTTTCGCCAGTACGGTTATGACGGTGCGACCCTCTCCAAAATTTCAGAGGCGACCGGCTTAGGTAAGGCGAGTCTGTATCACCACTTTCCTGGCGGCAAAGATGACATGGTGGAGTCGGTGCTCTGCTATTCCGCCAGCTGGTTGCAAGACAATGTGTTGTCCCTCTTGGCCGCTGAAGGTACCCCGGAGGAGCGCTTGCAAAACATGTGCGATCGCGTCAACGAACTTTATGCCGGGGGCACCGAACCTTGCTTATTGGCCATCTTGCAATCGGGCACAGGGCAGGCTCTACGTCATGCTCAGATCAAGGCAACTCTGGCCGCGTGGATTGAGGCGATCGCGGTGGTGCTCAGAGAGGCTGGTTGGGATGACGAGATCGCTCAGCAACGGGCGGAAGATGCCCTGATCACAATTCAAGGGGCGGTTATGGTGTCTTTGACCTTAGACAACCCAGCGGCATTCCAGCGGGTGATGCAGTCGTTACCGCAAGTCATCCTCAAGCAGCCATGAGCTTGCTCTACATTAGTGCTTTCTAGACGGCAAGGATGCGGCTGAGTTTGTCTCAATTTGAGCGGACGACCGCAAGATGAACAAGGTTTAAAACTGATCGCTGGAGACCACCTCGCACGCCTCATTAAGGACGACGGTTTGCAAGCTCACGATCTCAGGCGGGGCCGGAAATGCGCCACTGCGAATCTGAGCCGAGATCGTCTCGGCTTCTATTTCAGAAAAATTGCCGTTAATGACTGCGTGTCCACCCGTGATGCCCGTGTCGGCATAGCTAGCATCGACGATAGGAGCGCTGAGCAATTCATCGTCCCAAAAAAGGCCAATGGCGCGACCAGTGCCCGCCATGTTTCGAGTCAAATCAGCAAAGGATTGGGCACCCACTTCGTTAAATTCCAACAGGATTTCGGTAGGGCGAACCGATGTCGAGTCGGGCACTACCGCATCTCTCACATCATCGTTGCGAATTTGCGGTGCCTCAAATAGCTGCAAAATAGCTGCATTCAGGGTCTCTAAGTCGGCATCATCCGTGAGGGCTGCCGCTGCTGACTCTCGCAGGAGCAAGTCCAATGTGGCTGAGGCAGCACTGGCTTTTTGCGCGCGAAAGGTGAGTTCCCCCTGGTTGCTCAGCAGTTGAGTTGCCTGCTCGATATCAGTTTCCGCCGGCAGTTGCACTTGAATTTGGCCCCACTCGTTAATGAACACGGCTGTAGGCGAGGCGACCAGCCCGTCAATCCGCTCGGAAGCCACAGTCGCAACGATTTGCAACACATCAGGGTCTGGCATTGCCGCTTGTACTTCTAACCTCAACTCAGTGCCTTCAAAGGGACAAAGTTGCTCAGAACTCACGGCGGGAGGTAGTACAGGCGGTGCCACACAGGCGGTGCTCAGCAGGCCTCCTGCGGCAAGGGTGAGTAGTCTACCGGGCGCAGGCGATCGCGATGCGGAAAAAGCAGCGGCATGGCATGATTGGCGACGTGATCGCCCCCGATGCGGTTCTCTGACAACTTCAACTGTGGACGCGCGGTTCCGGATGCAAGGTCGTCAGGAGAGCATGTTCGACGACAGGAAGTTCTTCTAGACGGTGATTGACGGTTTATTGATCAATGTATAGCAAGCCGCAGTTTGATCAGGTCACCTCCAATACCTGAAATCACCATCAGACAAGCCTTTTAATTCTGACTTCCGACTGCTTCATTCCGCATTCTGCTATATGTGCAGAATTTATTATCAGAAAAAAAGCCGGCGTTGCTGATTTCTGGGATGAATCAATTTTTGAGGCCCCTGCGCAATGATGGTTTCATAAACCCGTTCATCCCTTGTTTCAGCAACGCCGAAAAAAAGCCCCTATTCAGGGGCTTTGCACACACGAAAGTCAAAGGAACGACTTAGCTGGCTAAATAGGCGCGAACATTGCTCTTGCGGCGGCGCAGATGCTTGAGCGCTTGTTGCTCAAGCTGGCGCACCCGCTCACGACTGATGTTGAGCCGATTGCCCACTTTGGCCAGAGACAGCTCGTTGCCATCATTGAGGCCATAGCGCAGAGTGATGACTTCCTGCTGTTGCGGGGTCAACTCTGCCAGCAGCGTGCGAATATCCTGTTTCAGAGCTTCCCGCACGGTGTAGTCTTCGGGTGAAGCCTTTTCGTCCTCTAGCAGCTCTTGCAGCTCAGTGTCTTGGTTGTCACCGATGCGGACATCCAGCGAGATCGGCTGACGCGACAGCGTCAGATATTCCCTGACCTGGGCCGATTCGAGTTCTAAAGCCTGGGCAATTTCAGCGATGGTGGCGCTGCGTCCTAAAGTCTGAGACAGTTCGCGCTGTACCCGCTTGATTTTGTTGAGCTTTTCGGTGATGTGAATCGGTAAACGAATCGTCCGCGCCTGCTGAGCGATCGCTCGCGTGATCGCCTGACGAATCCACCAGTAGGCATAGGTCGAAAACTTATAGCCCTTAGTCGGGTCAAACTTTTCGACACCGCGCGCCAGCCCCAGCGTGCCTTCTTGAATCAGGTCAAGAAACTCGAGGTTGCGCTTTTGGTACTAATTAGCGATCGCGACCACCAGCCGCAGGTTGGCTTCGATCATCTTGCGCTTCGATCGCTCACCATCCCGCAGCAGCTGCTTGAGCACTTCGACATCCAACTCGGCAGCATCCGCCCACTCTTGATAAGTCGGCTCGTGCTCCAGTTCTGACCCCAGCTTCTCACGCAGCTCAAGTAGCCCCATCATTTGCTGGACCTGCTTACCCAGAATGATTTCTTCTTCGTGGGTTAACAAGGGAACTCGGCCGATCTCATGGAGATAGGTACGCACAGCGTCGGCGGAAAAAGGAGCTTTGGTCTTAGACTTACGGGCATTTACTTTGGGCATTGGGTCGCCTCCACTGATGATGCTGAAG
>JBHJJI010000403.1:0-13180 GCA_050042805.1 Leptolyngbyaceae cyanobacterium | reverse complement strand
GAATGGGGATACAGGTAGCCCTGACCGTGCCCGCAACCTTCTTTCTCGCGGTTAGGATCCCGTAGCGGATTCGGCACGTCGCGCTGCTGCTCTTTTTCCACCGTTGCCAGAGCGTCAAAAAACGCCATCGCGCTATTGGATTTAGGCGCAGTGGCTAGATACAGCGTTGCTTGTGCGAGGGGATAGCGGCCTTCGGGCATGCCAACGCGATCGAAGGCGGCAGCACAGCTATTGATCACTGTGACGGCGTGGGGATCTGCCATGCCCACATCCTCACTGGCCAAAATCACCAGCCGCCGAAATAGGTAGCGGGGGTCTTCGCCGGCGTAGACCATGCGGGCCAGCCAATACAGCGCTGCATCAGGATCGGAGCCGCGCACGCTTTTGATAAAGGCGCTGATGGTGTCGAAGTGGGCGTCCCCTTCTTTGTCATAGAGAACTGCCCGCTGCTGAATCGACTCTTCTGCCACGGCCAGCGTGATGTGAACCGTGCCTTGGGCGTTCGGTTCGGTGGTTTCGATCGCCAGTTCTAGCGCATTCAACAGTGCCCGCGCATCACCATTGGCCACATTGACGAGATGATCTGACGCAGCCTCCTCCAGGTCAACCGAACGGTCGCCATAGCCGCGCCCCGGGTCGGCGATCGCCTGTTCCACGACGCGATACAGGTCGCCTTTTTCTAGAGACTTGAGTTGAAAGACGCGAGATCGGCTCACCAGTGCCTTATTCACTTCAAAAAACGGATTTTCCGTCGTCGCCCCGATCAAAATGACGGTGCCATTTTCGACCCAGGGCAGCAGGGCATCTTGCTGAGATTTGTTGAAGCGATGCACCTCATCCACAAACAAAATGGTGCGACGCCCAAACTGGCCACGTAGCGACTGGGCTTGGGCGATCGCCTCGCGAATGTCCTTGACCCCCGCCAGCACCGCATTCAGCGCGATGAATTGAGCGCTGGTGGTGTTGGCAATAATCTGCGCCAGGGTCGTCTTGCCCGTACCCGGTGGCCCATGAAAAATCAGCGACGACAGCTGATCCGCCTGAATTGCCCGCCGCAACAGCCGTCCTGGCCCCACCACCGCATCTTGCCCAATGAACTCGTCTAGCGTGCGGGGTCGCATCCGTGCGGCTAGGGGGGCTTCGGCGTCAATCTGAGCTTCGCGGTGGTGGTCAAATAGATCCATGCTGTAATTTTTAGCAAGACGAAGCGACTAATGATTGGGCAATCTAGAGCACTGCTGCCGTTCACAATAGATAAGCAAGCTCAGCTCCACCTTAAATTGAATGTTCCATTGAAGCGGACAAGTTCGTGCAAAAGATGCTGCCGAACTCCTCTTTTGCACGTCAGCATTGCTATATCGGTTGATATCACAGGAGCGGGAATGCTGATTCTGTGATATCAAACTTCTCATTGAGCTTTACCACTAAGGATTGCCGTTATCGGCGGCGTGTTGTTGATTTTGAGCCGTGAAGCGATCGCGCAGCTCACACAACACGGTCAAGTCAACATCCAGATTAGACCGCCCCTCATATTGAAAGGGATTGTCTAAATCACGGATTAGCTGCAGCAAATAGGCAAAGGCGGTGAACAGCAACGCCGAGACGATCAAATTTTGCATAAAAGACGTCGTCTTGATCAAAATCAAAGTCAGAGCCGCCCCCACCAAGAAAATTTCGAGCAGCGCATAGGCAGGTTTTAAGAAATCAGTATCGCGAATTTGGCGCATTCGACTAATCAAAAGGCGAATCTTCGCTTGTTCGCCCTGCGCTCGGCTCACCACAGGCACATCTCCTGAAGCCAACAGATGCGAAAAATGGTTGTTTAACTTTTCCAGCGCCGCTTCAATCGGGGCTGCCGATTGACCGGCCTGTAACCAAGCCAAAATCGCTTGAATCAGGGTCGTGAGTTCGACCGTGAGAGGCTGAGGATCGTAATCAGCATGGGTCTGAGCGGCTAATTGATTAGCATCTTCGATCGCGGCGATCGCGTTGACAATCTCGATCGGAATGTAAGCGCTCGTGGTGTAGTCTCGCAGGGTGCCACTCAACATAAAGGCCACGATAAATGAAGCGGCGGCGAAGAGCGTTCCCGTAAGCGAATCGAAAGTCCAAAACTCCCAATTGAGTTGATGAGTGGCAACTTTTGCTAGACCAAACAGCATGGTGAAGGGAAGAATGGTCAATAGCAGTCGCCATTTATTTAAGAAGCTAGAAACTGATGTAACGTGCTGTTTCAAAATTAATCAATACGGCTAAACACAACAACAGCATCCAAACGATTCTTTTGAGCGATCTCCTCATTGACGTACTCTTTTTCAGAGATGTTTCGATATCACAACTGCTGCGTAGCGTTCAGTTGAATACCTAATCCAGAGCTCCCCAGAGAAAATGAGAGGAAATATCAAAAACTTGGTTGGATGCTGTTGCTTTTGATGGAATCGAATCAGACGTTAAATCGATGCGTAACCTCCTATTTAACGTGGACTGATCTTTCGATCTGAAGCCGGAGCTTTTAACTCCTTGCTAATAATATAGAACTCTGATCTGATAAACCCAACGCCTTTGCAACCAAACTTTATGATGGAATTAATCAGCCTTTAAGCAATAGTCATTGGGGCGATGGACCGGTAGATCTGCTAGGGAAGAGTGTGTCTAAGTGTCGTAGGGGGCGTCACGCCAAGCGATGACGTACCAAAGCCCATCAGGTGGTCAAAGGGCTTTGATCGCGTCAATAATTTGGCTATTGGCCTTGGGAAAGGGGAACTCTTCTAGCTCTGAGACTTCGACCCAGCGGACTTCGTCGCATTCAATCGGCTGCGGCTCGCCAGCGGTGTGGCGGCAGTGAAACACGTTGAGCGTCACTTTGAAGTGGGTGTAGGTATGGTTGATGGTCATGAGGCGATCGCCCACTTCGACCTCAATCGCTAACTCTTCCTGCAGTTCTCGACGAATGCAGTCCTCGACCGTTTCACCGGGCTCGATTTTGCCGCCCGGAAACTCCCAAAGGCCCCCGAGTAGTCCCTCTTGTAGACGGCGATCGATCAAAATTTGGCCTTGTTCGTTCCAGACAACACCCACACCAATTTGCTTGTGGGGTAGGGGAGCACGGGCTTCGGTCATGGGAATCTCCAACTGAACGTTTTGATTGTAAGCTGCGCAAGCCGATTGCCAAGGACACAGTAAGCAAGCCGGTCGGTGGCGGGTGCATAGGGTCGCGCCCAAGTCCATCAGGGCCTGGTTAAAATCACGGGGATTATCAGTGGGTAAGAGCCTTTCAGACAAGAGCCAAAGCTTATCCAGTGCCTTGCTGGGTGGGGTGCGCAAGGCGATCAAACGGGCCAGCACTCGCTTCACATTGCCATCTAAAATGGCGACGGGCTGGTTAAACGCGGCGCTGAGAATGCCCCCGGCAGTTGTGCGGCCAATGCCGGGTAGGGCGATCGCCGCGTCAAAAGTTGGGGGGAACTGGCCATCATGATTCGCCACGATCGCCTGCGCGGCCCGATGCAAGTTGCGAGCGCGGGCATAGTAGCCCAATCCTTCCCAAGCCTTGAGTACCGTCTGCTGATCGGCGCGGGCCAGCGCGGTCACGGTCGGAAACTGCCGCAGCCAGCGATCGTAGTAGGGCAAGACAGTCTTAACCTGGGTTTGTTGCAGCATGATTTCCGAAATCCAAATCGCGTAGGGATCACGGGTTTGTCGCCAGGGCAGATCTCGCCCTTGCTGGGCGTACCAGGCCAATAGCGCTTGCTGCAATGATGCCACACTGTTGTTCGGCATGGTCTCAGCAAAATCGCTCGGCAGCGCCTCTAAGGACGCCACCGAGCGATCGCGGTTGGTATTTTCGGTTTGATTATTGTCTGACTTCGTCACTTAGGCGCGTCTCTGCGGGGGGCCACAGCAGACAGCCTACTCTGAATCGTGATCAAGGTCAGTTGCCACAATCGCCTCCTCAAAGGCTAAGCGCTGCTCGGCACCCTTGAGGAAATAGCCGCTCATCATGGCTGAGGCCAACAGGCGACCTAAATGCTCACGGCTGGTAGTGACCGAAATGTCAAAATGCTGCGCAGGTAACCCGCCGAGCAGACCGATAACGTTGTGCTCCTTCTCCTGCATCACATCTGGCGAGACCGGACGCGAAAGCTGAGAGACCGTTTCAGGGCTCATCGACTGAACATATTCCAGAAGATTGTTACCATTCTCTTTTTGGCTTTCCCAAAAGTCTGAAGTGTGGCCTGATGGGTTGTTCACGTTTATTACCTCAATCGGCTAGCGAAAGACTAACTGCGAATACAAAAATGTGCGAAAGCTTGTGCTTAACAGTTGGTTTCAATGTAACAAGCTCAATGCTGACAGTGGGTAAGTAGAACCGAACCTGATTAGGGCAGGTAACGCCACCATTCAACTATCGATGCCTTATGGCTAGCCATCCCGTTTAGGGGGATGAGGCGACAAAGCGGGCCAGAGTTTCGCCTTGTTGCAACGGGTACTGCCAGTAGATAGGCGCAACGATCGAGCGGACTGATTCTGACGCTGCTCAACCCTCAACTTCTTTTCTGGCAGGTCATCCAGCCGATGGAGCGAAGTCGCAATTAGCCGCCGGTTTGACAGTGATTAGGCCCAGCTATTTACCAGGTGGGATCAACGTAGAGATTGATCGTCAATTCGTTTTGACCCGGCGGTACAGCGCTAATGCAGGAGCAGATCGGCTCTTCTTTCCCTTCGATTTCGCCTTCGCAGGCGAGGCAAGCCCCCATCAACCACCCGGTCGGAATCATCACCCCAGCACGTTCGGCGACGGCAAGTAGGGGCTCACCCACTTCGGCGTCAACGGTGACATCATTAGGCACAAATCGAATCTTAACTGCCATGCCTTGACGCAACCTCACTGATATAGATAGGGCAAAAATGGTCTAACTTTCAAAAACTGATGCTGCGGGGGGGAGAGATGAACCGATCTCAGCTTTTGACGCTAATGTGGCGTCTATTGAGGGTCTACCCAAAGACCCGTAGGCCGCGAATGCCGGGGAGCCTGGAGACGCTTACTCTCCTCAAAAGTGAGCAGCGAAGGAGCGGATCAAGCTGTCGGGACTAATGCTCCAAAGATCTTCTCTACCGACAATTTAACGCTCTACCCGAAAAGCGTGTGTGGGTGAAAATTGCCAGGAAGATCCTTTACGATGCCTGAACTGGCTATTCGCCCTGAGGCTGCTTGAGCATCTCGACCAGTACATGGTGGGCTTCTTTAGCACCACTCAGGGGATGATCAAAGGTGACGCGCACGGGCACTTCGGCACCATCTACGGCGGCAGTGAGATTCATGCCCTCAGGGTCGATAGAATCCATCGTGGCTGCTGTCGCCGACTCTGCCTGACCGTATACTTTGGCATACATCAGCACGGCATCGGCATGATCACCGTTCAAATGCTAGCAAATGCGATCGCTCACCGCAGCAGTAATGGGCTCTGACATAATAAATCTCTTAAACAGACGTTCGCGAATGGACATAATTGCTGTCTCGATGATACCGCCTTTGCCTGACAACGCTGTGCACCCCTGGCCATCAGGTCATGTCTTCCAGAGTCCGGGGGCGCATCTGACCTATCGCATCGTCGGGCCTTGCTGTCGCCTCTACGATCGCGAACAATTGCCCTGGCCCTGTTGTCGCCTGCAATGGCGCAGCAAAGAACCCAGCTGGCGGCGCATTGGCCGGCGCTTTGTCGCCGATATGGCAACGCGCCGATACCCCTCTTACAATGTCGAGATTCTCGGGCAAGGTTATCGCGGTGCCCCGTTTGTTACGACGCTCTATACGGCGCGATTGACGGCGGCTGAGCAAAACTGGTGGTGCACCAAGCGGCTCAATCAACCGCAACTGATGGCTACAGTCCCTGACGAGAAGCCAAATGATGGCAAGACGGGTTTGGTGGCAACGTCTAGTTCTGCGCAATGACGCAGCCCCATATCGCGATCGCTGGGTTCCTGGGTTAGAGCTGTCTTAAAACCTTTGTTGTGTGGTCGTCATTGCGAAGCTGGCCCATGACCTGGCCGGGAATGCCAGTTGGGCTGAGTTCGGTTTTTTGACGTGTGATGAGTGTGGCGCTGAATGTGGTCGTTCTGCAAGTGTTTTTACTAGGGGTTGTTACTGTTGCAAATGGCTTACGGTCTCTATATTTAGTACATCAAAAGATTCCTGAGGACATAACGACCTGACATTAGGTAAACCCGATTTCTCCTGACAGTATCGAAATTTACAATCTAAATCGTATTCCAGATCAGAAATACGATGTCTACCTGAAAACTGTAGATCAATCCTGACTGCGAAGTTAGGTCAATACAATGAACATCCTTCTATCTGTTGGTTTAGCTATCTGCTCTGTCTTGCTAACAAGTCGAGCCTATAGTTTCAGCGAAGCTGACTTGGAGAAGCTGCTAAATACCCAAGCCTGTAGACACTGCGATTTGAGAAATGTCGTACTCGAAGATATTGACTTGAGTGATGTGAACCTGGAAGGAGCCCGCTTGGACGGCGCAAGCCTTGTGAACGTCAACTTAGACAATGCCACATTAGTAGATATGAGTCTGCAATTTGCTAGCCTGCAAAATATCAGCACAACAAATGCTTTTTGGGTGAGAGTTTCTACTATAGGTACTGATTTTCACGGCATTGACTTTACCAATTCCCTAATAAGCTCCATTGATTTCTCGAGCGCACGGTTGTCTGATGTGGTACTGAAAGGTGTTGTTTTTGATGATGTGATTTTAAGAGAACAGAACCTATCGGAAACTAATCTGTCAGGATCTTGGATCAGCAACTCAGATCTGTCTAACGCAAATCTTCAGGGCTCAGATCTAACTGAAGTTCGTTTTTCAGAAAGCAATCTAGCCTATATCAATCTTCAGGGTGCCACTCTAGACGACAGCAGTTTTCATTTCATCTTCTCCATGGAAGATGCAAATATGAGGAATACCAGTCTTTCCGGAGCGTATCTCAATACAGTCAACTTGAGGAGGGCCGACTTACGATTCGCTCAATTGAGCAACGCTCATCTAATGAGAGTGGACTTAACAAACGCAATCTTAGAAGGTGCAATTGTTCAAGGGTCGAATTTAGCTACAGCTATTGATGAGTTGAACGTTCTGTTAGAGGGGGCTGTTTGGATAGACGGGAACATCTGTGAAGACAAGCAGTGTTCTAACGCTCACTAGGACTCGTACACGTTAGAACACTGCTGGCCCTACCAATAGCCACAAGAAACTCGTTCCCAGATAGTAAACCCCTAGGATTCGCTCGTGCCGTCACTCTAAACTGCCATGCCTTCCGTTTTTTCTGTCAGTAGAGGAGCAACGCATGCTTTTTCTAAAGCACCCATCTCAGAAATCAGCTTAATTGCCGGGGAAGGGGTTGAGGGCGATGCCCACCGGGGAGTCACCGTTAAACACCGCTCTCGAGTCAAAGTTGACCCCACCCAGCCCAATCTGAGGCAAGTCCATTTGATCCATCGGGAGCTCTTTGACGAGTTGCGGCAAAAGGGATTTGAGGTGAGTCCTGGCGCGATGGGAGAAAACATCACCACTCAAGGCATCGATTTGCTGTCCTTACCGAGGCATACCCTCCTCAAACTTGGCCCCTCAGCCGACCTCAAAGTGACGGGTCTGAGAAACCCCTGCACTCAGCTAGACGATTACCAAACCGGGCTGATGTCGGCCCTCATTGACAAAGACTCTCAAGGCAACCTGATCAGGAAGGCTGGCATTATGGCGATCGTGGTCACCGGCGGCAAAGTAAAGCCCCATGATGCGATCGAAGTTATGCTGCCTGCGATGCCCTACCAAAAGCTAGAACGGGTTTGAGGCGAGCCCGCCGTTGCAGATTGGAAGTGGGTAAAGCAATTCTCAGTGCTCGGACTCCGGATGTAATCTTGGAAAAGCGAGGGAGCGGAGGAGCAGGGGGGCTAGATTTGTAGTCTGGTTTCAGAGGATTGGTATAAGTTCCGAAGACCTACTGCTCGACTACCAGTCGCGAGAGACTCGTCCCCGGATAGTAAACCCCTAAAATTTGCTCATAGCCATAGCCCTGCACCGCATGATCTTTGGCACCGTGCTGGCTCATGCCTTGTCCCCCGTGGGCTTCTTGCACGATCTGGTCAGAGGCCGCATATAGTGATTCCACAATGCCGCCGTTGTAGCTGATAAACTCGCCCGCCGTCTCAACCACAGCGAGTTGAGTGTTGGTGGTCTCTAAGTTAATGCCCTTATAGGCTTGAAAGCGTTGAGTATTGTCAAGGTCAAAGTAATCGCTGGCGGGCCGCACGTGATGAGTCAATGCGTAGGAACGGGCCGCCACCGCTTGTGCTTTGAGGGCTTCTAACGGCCAGTGGTGATACATCTCGCTGCCCACCACGCTAGAGAGATAGTCACCCAAGCGCACAAAATTGACCGCGATTAGCTGCCCGCCGTCGTTATAGACCAACACTCGTCCCTTAAACCAGCCATTTTTTACAAATACGTAGCCGCCTGGCTCCGCCTCTAGCCAGACCGCACCCGACAATTGGCAACCGTCAAAGCTAATGCCCGACGCCGTGGGGGAGGCCGTCAGGCTGGTTTGGGCCGGGATGTCACAGTGGGCGGTGCCATCGGTGTCAATTACCCAACCGAGAGAACTCGATCCCACCGTCAGTGCTGACACATTGCGAGCTACTGCGACTCGCATTTCCAATACGTTGTCGATGACGTCTTCGCCGATCACCACGGCCGGTGCCGGTACTTGGGGCGGAGACTGGGTCGTGCTGGCCGCGGCTGGATTAGTCGTCGTCGCTGCTGAGTCCGTCGTGGCTGAATCCGTCATGGCTGACTCCGTCGTCGCCGCGTCGGCTTCAGGAGAGGCAGTTGCGGTTTGCTGCGATCGCTCCAGGCGATAGAGATCCACCACGGTTTGCCGCACCAAGCCAGTACTGCGCCATAGGCTTTCTTGCCAGGGCTTTGATGTGCCCTCACCGAAGGCTAGCGGCACCATCGATAGCACTAGGGCCCCAGAAAATACCCCGCCGCTGGCCAGCATGAGCTGCCGTCGCCCTACTTTAGGCCGCCAGTTACAGAGATGCTGAATTCGCTGCCACTCTTGTTGAAACTGCAACGCCATTGCTGCCTGCCAACGATTACAAATGCTTTCATTCGACACCCTGTATTCTGGCTCAATTTAATCGCATTGTGGCAGAACTGACCATTTCTCATGATCCCGGCAAAACGATGGGTGATTCAGGTGCCACTATTCTGATGATTCCGGAGTTACTATTTGGCTGGATTTTGCACCATCAGTCTCAGATCTAACGTCATCGGGGTCTCAGGATGCACGACCACGGGCGGGATAGAGCGCGGGACAGGGCCGATTGGTAGCGGCACGAACCGTTCCTGCAGGCGCGATCGCGCTTCCTCGGGGGATTGCGGCAGCGTGACCTCGGCGGCGACCTGGGGCATCTGGGTGTGATAAATCAGGTCACCGAGACTCTGATTTTGGGCGACATCAATCACTTGAAAGTGCAGTGGCGTCTGGGGGGCGATCGCCAAGTGGGAGAGCGTTGCTGCCGCAGCGAGAGCCACAGGCGATCGCGCCCGAAACCGTACCGCGCCCACATAGCTGCCGGGATGTCCGGTGGCCCGTAGCGGCAGGCGATGACCGTTGCAGAGCACCGCGTAACGTTCGGTGAGCGCTCCCTCTGGCAGAGCTTCGGGTGCGACCCCGGTCAAAAATACCTGCAGCCGCTCCAGCGAATTATCGACCGGACGCGTCGTACCGCTGCCGCCCGCGTCGCCGATCACCGGCCACGGTTCCAGCGCCGTTCGCAGCTCTAACACCCCTCCCGATGGCTGACTGAGGGGCAGCTTGCCATTTTGGGGAAAGCGACGCACCAAAAAGGGCGTGAACCAGGCCAGTTTGAACTCATAGCCGCCAACCCGAAGCTCTTGCAAAACGGCTTGCAAATCTTGCAAAAGGTAGTGGGGCAGCAGCCAGCGATCGCGCAGTTCGGCCCCCCAGCGCTGCAGTGGCTGGGTGTAGGGGTGCTGCCAAAACTGGGCGACCAGAGCGCGAATCAGCAACATTTGCAGCAGGCGCAGGCCCGTGTGGGGCGGCATCTCAAAGCCTCGAAACTCTAGCAGTCCCAATTGCAGGCGATCGTTGTAGAGCGGGTACAGCTTATCGATGCACAGAGCCGTGCGGTGGGTGCTGCCCGCCACATCTTGCAACAGGGGACTCAGCAATCGGTCAATCACCTCGGGGGGCACCGCTTTGCCTGGAGGGAGGGCCAGAAAGGCCATCTCTAATTCATACAGGCTGTCATGACGCGCTTCGTCAACGCGGGGTGACTGGCTAGTCGGGCCGATGTATTGCCCGGCAAACAGGTAAGACAGGCTCGGGTGATGCTGCCAATAGGTCAAAAAACTGCGCAGCAAATCGGGTCGTCGCAGCAGGGGGCTTTGCCCAGGGGTGGCACCCCCGATGGTAATGTGCGCGCCGCCGCCGGTGCCCAGTAGCCGACCGTCGAGGCCGTACTTTTCGCAAGAGAGGCCGCAGGCGATCGCCGCCGCATCCAAAGTTTGGTGCAGGTGCACCAGTTCATCCCAACTGGCGGCGGGGTGAATATTGACCTCTAACACGCCCGGATCAGGCGTGATTTTAAACCCCTGAATTCCCTGATGATCCGGTGGGCCATACCCCTCTAAAATGATCGGCTGGTCAAGCACTTCAGCCGTGGCTTCGATCGCGGTCAACATATCGGCATAGCTACGGGCCGCGGCGATCGGCGGCAAAAAGACATGCACCGTCCCCTGACGTACCTCCACCACCAGCGCCAGGCGAATGCTGTCATCCTCAGCGAGGGGCTGTATCTGCTCGGGGCGAATGGGCGCACTCTCTAGCAGGGGGCGGGCTTCGGTCAGCCAGGTGTCGGTTTCTGCCAGCGTGTCGAGCGGTAGCCGCAGGGCGGCGGCTGAGTCGCCGGGTAATAGGGGGATGCCTGCATCAAATCCCGTCCAGCGGCAGCTTTGCCAAACGGGCTGTCCCGCCACCAGGGTCGTCAGCAGCGGCAACACCAAAGCCGCTGGGAGCACTGAGTCTGAGTCCTCTAGCTCATGGGCGGTGATCATCGCCTGGGATGGAATCGCCAAACAGGTCATTAACTCGGTCATAAAGGTGGCGGCCATTGAGCGATCGCAGGGCGTGGCGGTCTCATCCTTAGCCAGCAGCGCCGCGTTCTGCCACAGCGGCACCCCATCCAATCGCCAAAAGCACCCTAAGGCCCAGCGCGGCGCGGCCTCACCGGGATACAGCTTGCCTAACCCGTGATGACGAATGCTGCCAGTCGGCCCCAATTTTGCCTGCAGCCGTTCTAGCAGTTGCCCGCCTAGACGGCGCTTATCTTCGCCCAGGGCGTCATAGCGCCACTGCAGCGAGGTGCGATCGCGGGCCGACACATAGGTCGGCTCCCCGCCCATGGTCAGCCCTACCCGCGCTTGACTCAGCACCCGATCGACCTGTTGGCCTAGGGCATTAATGGCAATCCATTGAGAGTTTGAAAAAGGCTGCATAGAGATGAATGCGGATAGAGAGCCGGGCGGATCGACCGACTTTAGCTAACATTGCAGGGCTATCCGACGGCAGCACCGCCTGCCCCGCGCCAAGCTGCTCTGGACTCTTAGGATTGTGCCGTGTCGCTGTCTAAACCGAAAGCCCCTCGCAATCGTACCCTGACGCTGACGGCAGCCGATCGCCACACCTATCAACTCCGGCTGCGACAGCTGACGAGCCCCGCCATGCTGGCCACGGTGCTAGATCGCACCCTGCATCAAGACTGCCTGACGGCGATCGCCCAGCTCCCGTCCCACAGCGTTGATTTGCTAATGCTCGATCCGCCTTACAATCTGCGCAAAAACTACAACGGTCAGACCTTTCAATCGCGATCGCCGGCAGATGATCAAGCCTGGTCTCAGTCGTGGCTGGTGCCGTTGAAACGAGTGCTGAAGCCTACCGCCTCGCTGTATGTCTGTGCCGATTGGCAATCCTCTGCCGTGATTTATCCCCTGCTGACCGAGCACTTCATCGTGCGCAATCGCATCACCTGGGAGCGCGAAAAAGGCCGAGGCGCGCAAACTAATTGGAAAAATGCCTCAGAGGACATCTGGTTTTGCACTGTGTCTAACCACTACACCTTTAACGTTGATGCGGTGAAGCTGAAGCGCCGCGTGATTGCCCCCTACCGCGATCGCCAGGGCAACCCCAAAGACTGGCAAGACACCCAAAGAGGCCGCTTTCGGCTGACCCATCCCTCGAATTTGTGGACAGATATCTCGATTCCCTTTTGGTCAATGCCCGAAAATACCGAGCACCCGACCCAAAAACCCGAAAAGCTGATCGCTAAACTGATTCTCGCCAGCACAGAGCCTGAAGCCGTGGTGCTCGATCCGTTTTTGGGTTCGGGCACCACGTCCGTCGTTGCCAAAAAGCTCAATCGCCACTACATCGGCATTGAAGTGAATGAAGACTACTGTTGTCTGGCCGAAAAACGGTTAGCCCTAGCGGAGCACGATCGCCACATTCAAGGCTACGCCGAAGGCTGCTTTTGGGAACGCAATTCAGCCCCACCGCGATCGTGAAATGTGCCTTTGGTGAATCGTCCTAAAGCGGTTTCCCGCAAAAACGATATCCGTAGCGGTGGTTTTATGGAGGCCCTGCACTCGCGAAATCAAGGTTTCTGGCTAATACCAGTGCTCAGTGATCGGACTTCCAATGCCATCTTGGCAACGCCGGGGAACCGAGGGGCAGGGGAGCCAGATCTGTAGCCTTGTTTTAGAGAATCGGTATAAACTCGCCCTGATAGCATCGGTGGTGGGTGCTTTCTCCAAAAATCGCTGACCCTGGCGGATGCAAATTTTCAGTCAAGAATCACGGCGCTATTTGGCTACTGGTATCCGTTGAGGATAGGCTGACGAAAGAATAATTGTGCAGAGGATCAGCCGGATGCGGTTGCTTAAAAAAATTGTTGCGTGACTGTTGATGCTCTGGGGAGTTCCGCTCAGTATTTGGGCGCTATCCGAGACATTCTTCCCCATCGTGTCGTCTGAGGACATAGAAGGCGCTATTCCTGCCCTCATATTTTTTGGTATACACCCCATTGTGATTGGC
>JBHJJI010000402.1:0-12061 GCA_050042805.1 Leptolyngbyaceae cyanobacterium | reverse complement strand
TTTTTCTACGACACCGAACTCTATCGTTGGCCCCTGGTCGTTACCCGTTTCACCTATGGATTTGCCTTTGGCATTGTGGCGATCGCTGCCCTGATGTCGGGCTGGTTAATTTTGCGGCAGATTACCCAGTTTGATTTAGTTGCCGTACTCAAAACTCGTGAATAGAGGAGTATCGTTATGGCTCAGGACACTGATTTGCGCCTGCACCCACCTGAGGAAACTCGCGAGACCGAGTCCCTCACCCCAACTCCCAAGTCCCGGTGGCGCTTCAAGCTGCGGCTACCAGGACGACGTTGGCTCTATCTAATAGCGGGTGTGGGCGTGGTGGGCCTAGGCGTCTTAGTGTTGCGTCCCAGTCCTAAACGGGTGGATTTGGTGACGGTGGAGCCGAGCGACCTGCAGCTCACAGTGGATGCGGAGGGCGAGACGCGGGTGCGCGATCGCTTTATCATTTCCGCTCCGGTCGATGGCCGCCTGACGCGACTTGACCTCGAAGCGGGCGACACCGTCACGGGTAATCAGGTGGTGGCGCGCATCGATCCGCTGCCGTTGACTAGCCAGGTGCAACAGTCCCAAGCCCGGCTCAACGAGCTGCGAGCGCAAATTGCCGGGGTCGAAACCCTGCGCCCCAAAGACGACGCCTTGCAACAAGCCAGCAGCCGCATTGCTGTGGCCCAAGCCGAAAAACAGCAGGCTGAGGCAGAACTGGCCCGAGCCGAAGCGAATTGGCAACAGGCCCAGCGCGAACTGCAGCGGGCGAATGAGTTAGCCGCCCAGGGTGCGATTTCTGATCAAGCGAGAGAATCAGCTGCCTTAGAGGCCACCGCCCGAGAGCAGGAGAAAAATGCTGCTCAACAAGCCCTGGAAAGCGCGATCGCCGCGATCGATGCGATCCAGCAAGATCTCAACATTCTGCAGGCCGAACAGCAAGATCCCGACTATCTGATTGAGGCGTATCAGGCGGAAATGGCTGGCGTCGAAGCTGAACTCGCCCGTCTCGCCGATGATGCCCGCCGCGCCGATATTGCCACTCCCTCAGAAGGCCGGGTGCTGCGCGTAGTGGAAGAAAGTGCGCGCTATGTCACGGCGGGCACGCCGCTGCTGGAAGTCGGTGACCCCGGCAATTTGGAAATGGTGATTGCCGTCCTCTCTCAGGATGCGGTGCAGATTCAACCGGGTGATCGCATTCAGGTCACCCAGTGGGGCGGGGACGAAACGTTGTTGGCGGCAGTACAGTATTTGGAACCCGCCGCCTTTACCAAAGTGTCAGCACTGGGGGTAGAAGAGCAGCGAGTCAATGTGATTGCCCAGTTTACTGATCCGGCGGTGCCCTTGGGCGACGGTTTCCGGGTCGATACCCACATCGTCATTGACGAAGCGACGGGGGTGCTCAGCGTTCCTGTGAGTGCGATATTCCCCTGCGATGCAGGCACCTGTGTCTTTACAGTGGCGGATAATCGCGCCCAGCAAACCGCCGTGACCTTGGGCCTCAAAAACACATTCGCCGCAGCGGTGGCAGATGGCCTGAGTCAGGGCGATCAGGTGATTGCTTATCCAGAGTCGGTCGAAGCGGGCGATCGCGTTCAACCTCGTTAAAGGAAAATTAGCGCTGGCGGAGAAGGGTGAATGGGAGTCGTAGAGTCCCTGGCGCGATCGCCCCTCATGACCGGTAATCGTCGCCGGGACTGCCGCATCCCCCATGGCAAAAAAAGCCGCAACCCGGCATCTTGGGCTGCGGCCAAAGCATCACTTCGAGTCATTGGTGAAGATAATGAGTCCAAGGATGAACTTATTGGACTGATTAAAATCGTGATTGAGCAGACGATTGTGGTCTTCAACCCATGCGCAACGCAGTTAAACACCGCTTGGCGTTATCCGGTGACCTCGTGAGCACCCCAACTAACCCACTCACGAGAAACCCCAGCCGATTCCTGCTCAGCGCGAGAGAGAATTTGGGAGATATCCGTGCCTTCCAGATCAACCCCCTCCAAATCCACACCCTCTAAACAAGCACTCGCCAGATCAACCCGGCGGAAATTTGCTCCGCTGATATCGGCTTCAGTGAGATTAGCTCCCCGGAGGTCAGCGCCTTCGACGTCAGCGGTGCGCAAATCAGCCCGGGTCAGATTGCTGCCCACTAATTTAGCGCCATCTAAGACAGCCCCAATAAGATTCACCGATTCTAAGTGAGCGCCACTGAGATCAGCGTGACTAATATCGGCACCGGCCAAGTTGGCGTACTTCAAATTGGCGCGGCTCAAGTTGGCATTGCTCAGGTTAGCCCCACTGAGATCAGCGCGGCTGAGATCAATGCCGCTCAGGTTGCAGTTGCTCAGGTCAATTCCATGTAAAATTACAGCCTGAAAATTGCGATCGCCCTGACTGTATGCGCGTAGAAAAATTTTGACATCCATCTGATTTTCTCCATCGTTATGTTGAAATTAGTTTTGATTGAAGCGCAATGGGCTTGAATTCTTGAGTCTTCAAATCAGCTCTAGCAAAGAAACTACAGCCCAAGATTTTATCGGGAAGGTAGAAAAAACTTCTTCTCTCATCGAGGCAGAAGCACCTTTATCCTCACACAACCCTCAATAAAACAGGGGGATTTATTAACATAATTCAAACATCAACCCGTCTTCATCAAGAACGATAGAGAGGTAGCACTTGGTGCGTTTCGCGACCTCCAAGAAAGGTTTATTTTTCAAAAGCTATTTGTATCTAAGGATACCTGACTGATCTTGTTTGAGTGAGGTTTTCCTGTGAAGTGTCTAGAACCTATCATCCATTAACGACCTGAAAGCTTTGATACTCAGCATGATTACGCCTGCAGCAGCTTCAATCAGCTCAGGCCTGGAAATGATGCGCTGTCAGTCAGGCAGAGTCTAAAGGACAACAATCCCTCCTGCTCCACAACAGAAGTCACATGCCCTTATCGGTTTTTGTGCCCCTTGGCCCGGCGGCTCCCCAGCGATCGCAAAGGATTATGAACGCCTGCCACAGGCTACTTGGGCAAATATTCTAGATTAATTTGCAATAATGCTTTCGACGATTTTCACGAATTCTATCTTTTGACAAGAGCTTGAGTTGAATATATTTTGTAGTTGCTAAATGCGAGAGATCTTTTTCAATGTTCTCTTGCATTTTCGTAAGTCCTCATATTTTCCTCACAATCTTTCTGTAAACTAAAAATTAGGTGCGGTCTGAAAATTCGGAAAACACTTCCTCCAGAAATGAGGCTTGAGTAGCCTCTGTTAATCATCCAAGCTGATTTTTATTGCAGGCTTGAGAAGTCAGTAGAGAGTCCTAAATTGCAATCTAGATTTTCGAATTTTGCCAGTCTCGATGCGGTAATTTGAGTCTATTAGAGCGCGGCTCAAATCGCCCTGCTATCAGCGATGGTTTGGGTTTAGGGTTCACAGTTGAGGGCTAACAGACCAAAGGGAAGAAGACTTCTGTCAGACCGTACTCACTGGTCTATTGCTCCACGGCAGAAGTAAGACTCCCCTGACCGTTTTTCGCCCCCTTGTATGTTGAGAGGGGAAGCGTTAGCCCGTCTCCCCTTGGGAGGTGACCTGGTCATACCCCTTGGGCAAGCAAGGAGCAGCGCTTCAATTCATCCCCAGCTCAGCTCGAAGAATCGCCAGGAGCCCGTCATCGGAGCCCGCATCCGCAAGGAAGAGTGCGAAGGATGGAGACCTCACTTTACCTCAGTATCGCAAGGAGTCAGCCTCAGATGAGCGCTCAATCCACGCCAATGTCAAGTCGGCCAAACTGGGTCGGCATCGATGTGAGCAAAGCCAAGCTAGATGCCTACAAAATCCAGAGTGCTCAGGCCCAGCGCTTTACTAACGACCGTGAGGGCATCAAACAACTCCACCAGTGGTTAGTGCAGTTCCCTCAAGCCTTGGTGGTGTGCGAGTCGACCGGAGGGCTAGAGCGCCTAGCCGCTGAAACCCTATCGACTGGTGGCATTCCTGTTAGCATCGTCAACGCGGCGCAGATGCACAACTTCGCGAAAGCCAGCGGTGTGCTGGCCAAGACCGACACCCTTGATGCCCGCACCATTGCCCGCTACGGCGAATGCTTCAAACCCACACCAACCGTGTTTGCCTCAGAGCAGGAGCAGGAACTCAAAGCGTGGCTCGTGCGCCGCAAACAACTCTCAAACACCCTCACCGAGGAGAAGAACCGGCTGGGCCAGCTCACCGGGAAGCGATTGGCTGGGGTGAGAACTCAAGTCGAGGCACATATCGAATAGCTGACCGAACAAATCAAAGCAGCCGAAGGGAAAATTGAGGCCTTGGCCGAACAACAGGCTCAGTGGCAGGCTGACCGGGCGCTGCTGATGTCGGTCAAAGGGATTGGAAAAGTCATCTCTATCAGTCTGCTCGTCCATCTGCCCGAGCTTGGCAAGGCCACTAACAAGCAGATTGCCGCGCTGGCCGGGCTTGCTCCGTTCAACCGCGACAGCGGCAACTACAAGGGCAAGCGCTCCACTTGGGGCGATCGGGCACCGGCTCGGAGTGCCCTGTACATGGCCGCGATGGTGGCAGTGCGCCATAATCCGCCCATCCAGGCGTTTTACCACCAGTTGCTAGAGCGAGGCAAGACTAAGAAAGTCGCACTTATCGCTTGTGCCAGAAAGCTGCTCTCCTGCCTAAACGCTATGCTCAAGCAGCGCACCGAGTGGCAGGAAGAACGGGTGACGGCATTCTTCACAACCACCTAATTCAGCTATCCTCTTGACATTCAAGATAATCGCTTGCCCCACTGCTCCCTTGCCATCGGCAATGGTTGGTGAAATAACGGCGCAGTCTACTAGCGCTCTGAGTCGACCACCTACCACTGATCAGTTGCTCCTTCTGGCTCAGAAACCGCGGTCGGGGCTCAAGAGTGAGTCTGCCCCTAACCGAGGCCTAGGCAGGCCCATGAAGTGATTGAGCGCGGTGACGTGCTGGGCAAACTTGTCCTACAGGTTGCCGAGCTATTGTTCAAGACCCGCAGTTCACCATCAGTTCCCCATAAAACTGTCATGACTGTTGGCGGTGTCGATTGGGCAATCAGATTTAGATAACGAATCGCGCCATTGATGGCGTAAGCTTTGGTGACGCCTACGCTTTTTGTGACCCTTAAATTGATTAAACGCAACTCTGCCAAAAGCTGTTCAGGGGGCCTTATCCTCTGATGTGTTGTCGGTATCCAAAAGCATGGTCTCTATTATCAAGGCCGTTCCGGCTAGCATCTGTGGTTTGAGTATTCCAGCATTCAGCGGCTGCCGACCCCGGAGCAGATCAGCCCCGGGCTGATGCGTCAAACTCTTTACTATTACCGTCTTCGGTCATTTTCACCCGTCTGCCCAAATTTATGACTAGCCCGTTCCTGCTGCTGCTGATTTTCGCGATTAGCCTGCTCACGCTGGTAAAAGCCTCAGACTTCTTCACTAACTCAGCAGAAAAACTGGGCCTCGCCATGGGACTGCCTCCCTTCATTGTTGGGGTTACCATCGTTTCCATTGGCACGTCTTTACCAGAGCTGCTCTCCTCACTGTTTGGCATTTTTCAGGGGGCGCCAGAAGTCGCTGTGAGCAATGTAGTGGGTTCTAACATTGCCAATATTTGTTTGGTCATTGGCACCGCCGCCATCATTAGCAAGCGAACGATACGTGTCTTGTATGACCTGGTCAGTGTGGATTTGCCTCTGTTTATGGGCTCGGCCTTTTTATTCACCCTTATGGCGTGGGATCAAACCTTTAGCCGAGGCGAAGCCTTGCTGCTGGTTATCGGCTACATCATGTATCTGTTTTACATTCTCAAGAGCAGTGATGAAGCCGCGAGCGAAGTGCTTACACCCCAGAATTATAGTGAGGCAGAGACAGCGCCAACGGATGAAGTGGTGCCCACAACCAGCGCTACTGACCAGATGAGAGAAGGTCTGATACTGCTGCTCAGCGGTATTTTCATCTTTTTAGGCGCTCAATACACCATTGATTCCCTGATTCAAATTTCTGAAGTGTTGAATATTGGTAAAGAGGTGATTGCGGTGAGTGCTGTCGCCTTGGGCACCTCTTTGCCAGAACTCATTGTCACCATCAATGCGGCGTCTAAAGGCAAGGCGGAAATCGCGATCGGCAATGTGTTGGGCTCGAACATCTTCAACATTTTTGTGGTGATTGGTATTCCCGGTTTGATTCAACCCTTGCCAGTTCCCGATGCCGTGATTATTCCGGGACTGCCGACGCTGATCTCAGCCTCGCTGATGACGTTCTTCATCGCTCAAGATAATAAGGTCACCATTTGGGAAGGCTGGCTGTTCATCATTTTTTATGCCTGGTTTGTCGGTTCTGTCTTTAATCTGCTTTGAAATCAGAGCCTACTGTGGTGCGTTACGCTTCGCCAACAATCCCTTGCAATCGAGGTAAGTCCTTTTGAGTTGGGTAGTCGCAAAGGTAGAAATATAGCCGAATGCGGAATGAAGAAGTCGGAAGTCAGAATTGAAAAGCTGATCTGATGGTGATTTCAGGCATTGGGGGTGACCTGATCAAACCGCGGCTTGCTATAGTCCAAATCACTCAACCTATCCTCAGCCCCAAAACGCCAAGGGGCGAGAACAAGTAACCGTTCTCGCCCCTTGGCAGGCGCTTATTCCACAGTTATCAAAACTATGGATTGTCAGTGGTTAAGCAGCTGCGCGCTCTTTGGCCTCTTTGATCACCACTTCTGCCACATTGTTAGGACAGGGTGAATAGTGAGAGAAGGTCATTGAGAACTGGCCGCGACCCGAGGTCATGGTCCGCAGATCGCCAATATAGCCAAACATCTCGCTCAGAGGTGCTTCAGCCTTGATACGCACACCAGTGGGGCCCGTATCTTGACCGAGGATCATGCCGCGACGACGGTTGAGGTCACCAATGACATCACCCATGTAGTCATCCGGGGTAAACACATCGACCTTCATGATCGGCTCTAGCAGTTGCAGGCCCGCCTTGGGCAAAGACTGACGGTAGGCTGCCTTGGCCGCAATTTCGAAGGCGATCGCTGACGAGTCAACCGCGTGGTAACCCCCATCAGTGAGCGTGACCTTGAGGTCAACCACCGGGTAGCCTGCCAGCGGCCCCTTATCAACGCTGGTTTCGAACCCTTTTTGCACTGCAGGCCAAAATTCCCGAGGCACGTTACCGCCGGTCACCTTGGACTCAAACTGGAAGCCCGTACCCGTTTCACCCGGCTCGATCGTGTAATCGATCTTGCCGTACTGACCGGAACCACCGGACTGCTTTTTGTGGGTGTAGCTGTCGTTGAGCACCTTCGTGATGGACTCACGGTAGGCCACCTGGGGCTTGCCCACTTCTACTTCGACGCCGTGAGTGCGCTTCAAAATGTCGACTTTGATGTCGAGGTGCAGTTCGCCCATACCTTTCATGATGACTTCGCCGCTTTCTTGGTCTGTCTCGACGTGGAAAGATGGATCTTCTTGCACCATTTTGCTCAGGGCGAGCCCCATTTTCTCGTTGTCACCCTTGGTTTTAGGACTCACGGCAACGGAAATGACCGGCTCAGGGAACACCATCGGCTCCAACGTGGCAGGATTTTTTGGATCACACAGCGTATGGCCCGTCTGCACACCTTTGAGCCCCACCAACGCGACGATGTCACCGACTTGAGCACTGGCGACCTCTTGGCGATCGATCGCATGCATTTCGACAATGCGGCTGATGCGCTCGCTCTTGCCCGTGGCCGTATCGAGGACGTTGTCACCTTTGTTGATGACACCGGAATAGATGCGGGTAAAGGTCAATGCACCGAAGCGATCGTCCATAATTTTGAACGCCAACGCTCGCAAAGGCTTCTCTGGGTCAACGTAGGCGAGGTTCCCCGTTTCGTTGCCTTCCAAGTCAACTTCCGGCTGCGGCGGTACTTCATCCGGTGCGGGCAGGTAATCGACGACGGCATCCAGCACCAGCTGCACCCCTTTGTTCTTAAAGGATGAGCCACAATAGGTGGGGAAGAAGGTCAGTTCGCGGGTGCCCTTGCGGATGCAGTGCTTGATCTCATCGAGCGTCACTTCTTCGCCTTCAAGGTACTTCATCAGCACCTCTTCATCTTGCTCAACGGCAAGCTCGACCAGAGCTTCACGATATTCCTTGACCTGCTCTTTCATGTCTTCAGGCACATCCTGAATCTCATAGTTCATCGGTTCACCCGAATCATCCCAGACCCAGGCCTTTTCAGTCAGCAGATCGACGACACCAACGAAGTCATTTTCCACGCCAATGGGCAGCACCATGACTAACGGCTTGGCCGCTAAGATTTCGTCTACCTGCTTGACCACGCGGAAAAAGTCCGCTCCGATGCGATCGAGCTTGTTGACGTAGATAATCCGCGCCACCTTCGAGTCGTTGGCGTAGCGCCAATTGGTTTCAGACTGGGGTTCCACGCCACCCGATCCGCAAAAGACGCCGATGCCGCCGTCCAGCACTTTGAGTGAACGGTAAACTTCGATGGTGAAGTCAACGTGTCCAGGCGTATCAATGATATTGAGCTGGTGGTCGTTCCAAAAGCAGGATGTCGCGGCGGATTGAATCGTAATCCCGCGCTCTTGTTCTTGCTCCATGAAGTCAGTAGTCGCCGCACCTTCATGGACCTCACCAATTTTGTGGATTTTACCCGTGAGCTTCAAAATCCGCTCGGTAGTGGTGGTCTTTCCAGCATCTACGTGGGCAAAAATGCCAATGTTGCGATAGCGTGTAAGGTCCTTTTTCATAACTGCTCTCTAGTTTCTGTGCGATAAACCGTTGCTGACTTTCCTTGAGATGGCTCAAAGCAAGCACTCGCTGCGTCAATCAAGGGGCGTTTGCACTCTGACGGTCAGAACACAGCTACGCTAACTTCCAAAATTGGCAGCATTGCTAATTGTAAAGGTTCACGACCGAAAGATGTCGGGTGAAGCCGAAGTTACTGGGTCGTAACTACCGAACCCTGTCAAAACGGTATGTCGATCATATCCTCTGGGTTGTGGAGGTGGGGCGATCGCGACAATTTTCATCCCCGGATTAAGGGGCGCTTAGGTTAACGCGAGCAGCGCCCACAGCAGGCCAGGCAGGGTGATGAAGCTGAGCAGGGTGGATAGGACGATCGTCCGTGCCACCAGATCGGCATTGCCACCAAACTCAGTTACCCAGATGAAGGTATTCACGGCGGTCGGCATCGCTGCCTGCAAAACCAACACTTGCAAATCCTGCCCCTGCAGCCCCAATCCCACGCCGACGCTGAGGGCGATCGCGGGGGCAACCCCTAACCGCAGCACCGCTGCCGCCAGCACGGCGCGATCGACATACAGATTGGTTTTGGCTAACTGCAAGCCAAGCGTCACCAGCGCGACCGGAATCGCCGCTCCCCCCAGCAGTTCTAACCCCGCATCTAACCGCAGCGGCAGAGTGATGTTGAGCGCCTGCAGCGTGAGGCCGGCGAGCATCGCCCCAAACACTGGCAGGCGCAGCGTCGTGCGCAGGCCCACCCATAATCCCGCCCCTTTCAACAAGGTTGGCCCCACCGTGGTCAACAAAATGCTGCTGCTGATCAGGTAAACAATGGCCCGCTCTAGCCCCGTGGCCCCCAGGGCAAAGCTAATGAAGGGGAGCCCCAAGTTGCCGGTGTTGGCGAATAGGCTGGTGGCCAGCAGCGTTTTTTGCGTGAGGGGATCGACCTTGAGCAACCGACAGAGACCGTAGACCAGACCGGCCAAAATCGCCGAGCCGAGAAAAAAGCCCACCACGAGCGCCGCTGCTTGGCGCACCGAGAGCGTAATGCCGTAGAGGCTGCTGGCGATGAGCGCGGGCAGCAAGACGTAGAGGCTCAGCCGCGACAGGGTTGGGCGATCCAGAGACAGCGTGCGGCCCGCCAGGAAACCGATCAAGACGATCAAGGCCACCGGCGCGATCGCGGGTAATAAGACAGCCATAGGCGACCCTGGTGGGAAAAATTAGAACGCTAGCTAGAGGCCGACTTGGGCTGGGTCGGCAGCGGTGCATTGAGGCTGCGAAAATAGGTGCTGCCCACTGTGACCAGGAAGGCCACATAGGCCAGAGCCTGACCGGCAAAGAGGCGATCGCGATAGCCCAGCAGCGTTTTGAGCAAAACGCCGGGAAACCGCTTGTCGGGCAGAATGTCGTGGGTATCCCATAGCAGCGGCCCGAGAATGCAGGAATCTTGAGCGATGCACAGATCAGCGTTGACGGGATCAAAGCTGCTGATGGCGAAAAAGGCCGCATCCAAATTGCGAAAGAATGAGACTACCAAGCCACCAATAATCAACAGCAGCAGCACGCCCATGATTTGAAAAAAGACCCGCAGGTTGATGCGCAGGCCCCATTTGAACAGGGCCAAACCGATCAGCGCCGCCCCGACCAGGCCACCAGCCGCGCCAATTGCTGCCGCCCCACTCTGCTGCACGCTGGTAAAGACAAACAACACCGTCTCGATGCCCTCGCGCAGCACGGCGATGCACACCAGGCTAAAGATGGTGATACCGGCGGCGTCATTTTCACTCAGGGCGGCGGTCACGGAACCCTCGAGATCCGACTTGAGCGATCGCGCCTGACGCGTCATCCACAGCAGCATCCAGCTCAGCATGATGATGGCGATCGCGCAAAACAGGCTATCGAACAGCGGTTCCACAATTGGCTCTAGTGTCGGTAATGCCCGCTCCACCTGAGCCACGCTATTGAAAATAATGATGCCCGTCAGCAAGCTACCCAGCAGCCCGGCCCCAATGCCCAAATACACCCAGCGATTGAGGTGACTTTGTTGCGCTTTGCCCAAACAGGCCAGCACAATCCCGACCACCAGCGCCGCTTCCACCCCTTCGCGCAGGGTGACAAAAAACGTGGGTAGGGCAAGCGCAAAGTCCATGGGGTTGAGGATGAGACAGCAGTAGGGTCAAGACTAAAGCGGGGTATCAATTGGGCAAAAAATATGCTCTGTCCTGCCCGAGGCTTAAACGCGTCGCGTTGTGCGTCCTGACTCTACTGGTGATTGTACGAGGTTTTATCTGGCGACAGCGAAAATATAGGGGGGCTCACCGCCCCCGTTAGCCAAAGCGCCAGACGCGAATGGTTTTGTCGGCGCTGGCACTGGCAATGAGCCGCCCGGTCCGGTGAATGGCGATCGCATTCACGGTATGGCTATGGCCAATCAACGTATGCAGCAGTTTGCCAGTGCGGGCATCCCAAATTTTGACGGTGCGATCGCTACTGCCGCTGACGATGGTGCGATTGTCAGCGGCAATGGCGACAGAGTTAACCTCTTTGCTATGGCCCTTGAGGACGTGAATAATCGAGCCGGTGCCCACGCTCCACACCACAAGCGTTTTGTCTTTGCTGGCACTGACCACCACCAGCCCATCTCGGCTCACCGCGACATCATTGACCGGGCTCACATGCCCCGAAAAGAAGCGCACCATCTCCCCAGTTTTGAGATCCCACAGGCGGACTTTATGATCGAGGCCGCCGCTAAAAAGAAACGCCTCATCGGGGGTCATCGCCACGGCTCTCACGGCGGCGGGTGACCCCAACAGGGTGCCAATGGGCGTGCCTTTATCTAGCTTCCAGAGCTTGATGGTTTTATCTTTACTGCTGCTCGCTAAGGTCCAGCCCTTGTGGCCGATCGCCACGCTGGTCACATCACGCACGTGCCCTTCCAGCGTGTGAATCAGCCGCCCGGCGACGAGGTTCCACACTTTAATCGTGTCGTCGTCACCACAGCTGACCAAGACCTGACCTTTGGTGCTAATGCACAAATCATTGACGCCCCGAGGATGGCCCTGCAGCGTGGTCGAAACCTCGCCAGTCTGAAGGTTCCAGATTTTAATGCTGTCATCCAGACTACCGCTGACGAGCGTCGCCGATCGCGGATTAAAGGCCACGGCAGTCACCCAAGACTGGTGCCCGGTCAACACTCGCACACATTGCCATTCTGGGATGCCAGAAGGCGCAAAATCAGCGACGGTCGGGGCGGAAGAGAGGGTGACGGCTGACGTCTCTGTGGGCGGAGCCGCCACGGGAGTC
>JBHJJI010000401.1:0-12512 GCA_050042805.1 Leptolyngbyaceae cyanobacterium | reverse complement strand
TCAGGCTGATGTTTCTCGGGCGCTTTGATGCCTACAACAAAGGGCTCGATCTCTTGGTCGAGGCCGTTCATGACCTCGCTCACAGTCATCCTCTTCAGCTCACCTTTCAGGGATCTACCGGTGACGATCGCACTGCCCTCGCAGCCCGCGTCGTTGAGTTGAATCTGCAACACCAGGTGAAATTCCTTGACCCCGACTACACCCAGGCCCCCTCGCAACTGATTCAGCATTATGACGTGTTTTGCGTTCCCTCACGATTTGAGGGCTTTAGCCTGGCGGCTTTGGAAGCCATGCTGGCCGGGCGAGTGCTGTTAGTCTCCGAGATTGCCGGGGTGGCCCCCCACATCACCGCCAGCGACTGTGGGGTCGTGGTGCAGCCTACGGTGACCTCGATCAAAGCCGGGTTAGAGCAGCTCTTGCAGCGACGCGATGACTGGGGGGAGATGGGCGATCGCGGGCGACGGTATGTATTAGAGGAGCTTTGCTGGAAAACCATCGCCACCACTGCCTTAACCCACTATCAAACTCTCGTCGCGTAGATCTAACGATGGAAGCACCGCCCATGGAGCAGCAGCAACCGGCTAACGAGCTCAGGGTCAGCATCATTATTAATAACTACAACTATGATCGCTTTCTGGCCCAGGCGATCGACAGCGCCCTCAACCAGACTTACGACAACATCGAAGTGATTGTGGTCGATGATGGCTCCACCGATTCATCACGCCAGATCATCGCTAGCTATGGCGATGCGATTAAGCCCGTGTTGCAGCCCAATAGTAAGCAGGGCATCGCCTTTAATAACGGCTTTAACCACAGCATCGGCGACATCATCATTTTTCTCGACGCTGACGATTATCTAGAACCCCAGGCAGCCGCCACCATCGTGGCGGCCTGGAAACCCGGTCTCGCCAAAATTCACTATCGGTTGCGGGTCGTTGATGCTCAAGGCCAGCCTAGCGGCGTCTCATACCCCCAGGCCAATCAGCTCTCTCAGGGCGACTTGACCCAGATCGTGATTAACTTCGGTTCCTACGCGGGCGTGCCCACCAGCGGCAATGCCCTGAGCCGAACCGCTATGGCCCATGTGTTTCCGATTCCCGAGGCCTTCAAGACGACCGCCGATGACTATCTCTCGGTGCTCATACCGCTGTATGGCCCGGTCGAGGCGATTGAAGAGCCCTTGGGCAATTACCGCATTCATACCAACAACCAATGGGCCTTAGCGACCTTTAGCTGCGATCGCTTCCGGCGGTTCATTCGTCATGACATTCAGCGCTGCGAGTTACTGAAACACCAGGCCGCAAAGCTGGGCTACACCGTTCCCCATGATCTGGAATATCGGTTCTTTGGTCGAGTTTGGTCCCGGCTAGCCTCCCTCAAGCTAGAGCCGGAGCGTCATCCCGTTGCCACTGATCGGGCGATCGTCCTGAGCTATTGGGGGATTCGCGCCATTCTGAAGTATTCCGGCTTCAACAGTTCTAAAAAACTACTGTATAGCCTGTGGTTTATCTGGGTGGGCATGATGCCCCGCTCGCTAGCTAAACCAGCCATTGTGTGGTTATTGGCCCCCCAGTTTAGACCCAAACCGATTCAACGGGTTTTGACCCGGTTTCGGATGGCGATTAGTTGAGACGCGGGCGCAATCAGCCAGCTAGAAATTGCTTGCCATCACTGCTTTTGTTCTTACACACTTGACGAACTTTCAACCGGTTGTAGAATCCCCCCAGCTATCGCTACTGCCCTTACTAAGAGGGCAGAGGGAACTTATCCCCTACTAACAACGTCCCGAAGTTTGAGCTGCGTAACTCCCAACTCTTGACGCTAAAACTGAGTCTGAACTGATTACTTTAACTGCTTATATGGATTCAGTTATCTACTGGTTTGGAGCGCTTTTAAAATTATCCTCATTGTCCACCGCTGCTCACATTTATGCCACCACTTAGTTACCAGAGACAAAAATTTTCTGCTGGGATTGACGGAATAGATCAATCAGGGATGCGGACAAAGGCGTTGTTAGGAAAATGCAGTTCGTTAGCTGCATATGGGGCTCACAAAATCTAGTGCTCAGATGATTTACTGCTTCGTTTTGCTAATGTCAAACTCATGGGAACTGCTATGACTAAATCCTTTCGCCTGGGGGTTGTTTTTACCCATCCCACTCAGCATCATGCGCCTTTATGGCGGGAGTTGAATCAACAACCGGGTCTATCAGTTCACACCTTTTATCTGTACAACGAAAACCAAAACGGCGGCGATCGCCAATTGGGCAGCACTGAACCTTGGGATGTGGACCTGCTCAGCGGCTATGCTCATGAGTTTTTAAAGACCTGGACCGGTAAAACGGCTTCCGAAACGACCAAAGGATTGTTGAACCCAGCGCTGGTTAATCGACTGACCCGAGCCCAAGTTGATGCCGTCTTCTTACCCAGCTTTTATACCCTCTCCTACCGCCTGACCATTCTGCTGTGTAAGCTGCGGGGCATCCCCCTGATCATGCAAAACGATGCCACGGTCATTACCGATGCCCAACAGAGCCCGCTGCGGCGGTTGTCTAAGGCCGCGCTGTATCCCTGGATGTATAACCTGGCCGACTACTGGATTTCGAGTGGCGACCACAATGAGATTTACCTGCGTCACTATGGCGTTTCCCCTGATGTCGTGGTGCGGGGCTGCTACCCGGTCGATCGCGATCGCTACGAAACCACCATTGCTCAAAATCAGAACGAGATTCAGCGCCTGCGCCAAAGCCTCAGCTGGGACGAGAACACGATTCTCTACTGCTTTACCGGCAAATACATCGAGCGCAAGAATCCCTTTGAGTTTATCGAGGCCATTGCCCGGGCTCACCAACAGGATGCTCGGGTGCGCGGCATCATGATTGGCGGTGGGGAACTGGCTCCCGCGATTGATCAGCGACTGGCCGAGATGAAGGGCGAAGTCGTGAATGTCGGGTTTGTCAATCAGAGCAAACTGCCACTGCACTATGCCGCCATGGATGTCTTTGTTTCGACCTCCCGGAGCGACCCGCATCCGTTGGTGATTTCAGAAGCAATGGCCGCAGGGTGCCCGCCGATTTTGAGCGATCGCTGCGGCAACTGGGGCTATAGCGACACCGTACAACACCGCTATAACGGGCTCGTATACCCCTCTGGCCAAGGGGAGGCCTTGACTCAGGCGATCTTGACCCTGACCAATTCCCAAACTCGCCACCTTTATAGCGATCGAGCGCGGGAAATTTTTGCTGGACAAGACCTCAAGTTTGAGCTGCAGGCATTCCTGGCAGTTATTAAGCAGATTCAAGCCCACTCAAACCCCGCAAAAACGACTCCCCAGGCGACCCCCCAAACCCCTATTCGGACCCTCTGAAGCCCATGCGAGTTGCCATTGTTCGACGAGCCTTGAATGCCTCGTTCAGTATGGATGTTTATGCCGATGGTCTAGTCAAAGGACTTAGAGAGGTGCGACCCGAGTGGTCAATTGTGGAACTGACCCCGGCCTTTGCCGAATATCGCGGCTCTCTCAGCGATCGCGCCAGCAAATACTACCAGCGCTACTGGGCCTGGCCTCAACAGCTGCAGCGCCAGGCTGATATCGATCTGTTCCACGTGGTTGACCATAGCGACGGGCATCTGGTCTACGGTTTGCGCCACCAGCAGCGGCGGGTAATTGTCACCTGCCACGATTTGATCAACTACAGACAGCCTGAAAATATCAGGCACCAGGCCAAGTTACCGCTGATTAGCACCTGGATATGGCGCTACGCGGTTCGAGGCATCCGTCAGGCCGATCATATTGTTACTGTTTCCCACCACACCGCCAAAGATGTGATGGCCATCTTTGACGTTGCCCCTGACTGCTTGAAAACTGCCCACAACGGCATTGATTCCCAGTTTCAGCCCCTCCCCCAACGACAGATTGAGGCGGTGAGATCGCGGTACAACCTGGCCGCTCAGACCTTCTGCTTGCTCAATGTCGGCTCTAATCACCCCCGAAAAAACATCTTCACGGTGCTAAAGGTTCTCAACGCCCTGCACCACGAGGGACACCCGGTTCACTTTTTGAAAGCGGGAGCCGATTTTACGAACGAACAAAAATCCTATATTTCCCAGCAAAATCTTACGGATTGGGTCACGTATGTTGGGAAACCAGATAAAGCAGAACTGGTGCAGCTGTACAACGCCGTCGATGTGCTCGTTGCGCCTTCGCTTTACGAAGGGTTTGGCATTACGCCCGTAGAAGCGATGGCCTGTGGGACTCCCGTGATTGCCTCGAACACGACGGCGCTGCCAGAAGTCGTTGGCCATGCTGGCATCTTAGTCCCTCCTAACGATATCCCAGCGATCGCGGCGGCCGTCAAGCGGCTGCAGCAAGACCCCATCGAATATCAAAAATTAGTCCTTGCCGGGTGCGATCGCGCCAGGTTGTTTACCTGGCAGCTCCATGCCGAAAGCGTGGCGGCAGTTTACGAAAACACACTTGAGTCGATAGACAATCTATGAAGGCGCTTAAGATTCTTATCTCTGCCTACGCTTGCCGTCCCAATATGGGCTCTGAACCTGGGGTTGGTTGGCATCTTGTAAAAGAACTGGCCAAACATCATCAGGTTTGGGTGTTGACGCGGTCTGAGAACCGGCCAGCCATCGAGGCCGAACTCGCCCAACAGCCGATTCCTAATTTAAATTTTGTCTATTGCACCCCCCCCTTCGTGGCCGCCTGGTTGCCGCCAGCGCACGTTCCCCACTATTACTTTTGGCAGATTGGGGCCTTCTTTGCTGCTAAACAATTGATGCAATCGGTGGCGATTGACCTCATCCATCACGTCACCTACGTCAGATATTCCACCCCCAGCTTTTTGGCGCTATTGCCCCAGCCGTTTATTTGGGGGCCGGTCGGTGGGGGCGAAGTGGCCCCCAAGGCATTTTGGCCAGACTTTAGCTTTCAAGCCAAACTCTATGAATACCTCCGAACCATCGCTCACCACATCGGTGCCTTAGACCCCTTTACCCGGATGACCGCCCGCCGCAGTCTTCTCGCCAGGGCGACCACCCAGGATACCGCCCACCAACTGCACGCGATCGGGGCCACAGCAGTCGAGGTTTATTCTGAGTCAGGTTTATCGGCAGAGGAGATCCAGCAATTGTCTGAATGCCCACCGCCCCCGGATACCTCGATTCGTTTCATCAGCATGGCTAGGCTCCTGCACTGGAAGGGGTTGCACCTCAGTATCCAGGCTTTTGCCATGGCCCGCCTACCGGATTCTGCCGAGTATTGGATTTTGGGAGAAGGGCCGGAGAAAGCGAACCTGCAGGCCTTAGCCCAAAAACTGGGCGTGGGCGATCGGGTCAAATTTCTGGGCCGATTGCCCCGGCCCGAAACGTTACGCCATCTCAGTCAATGTCATGTACTGGTTCACGCCAGTCTGCACGACTCTGGCGGCTGGGTATGCCTCGAAGCGATGGCCACCGGTCGCCCTGTCATCTGCCTTGATTTAGGCGGGCCGAGCGTTCAAGTCACTGACAAAACCGGCGTCAAAGTCCCGGCCCACACCCTCGATCAAACGGTTGATGGCCTCTCTAAAGCCATGACTCGATTAGCGGCAGACGCCAATCTTAGAACTCAGATGGGCAAAGCGGGTCAACAACGAGTTCAGGAACAGTTCTCCTGGGAAGTCAAAGGCAGGGCTCTGACACAGCTCTATACAAAAATCTGTAGGAACCCTCAGCCATGCGCATTTTAAGTATTCATAATCAATATCAAATTCGCGGTGGAGAAGATGAGTCTCGAGAACTAGAAGAACAGCTTTTACGAGACCATGATCATATCGTTGATGTCTACGAAGAAACCAACCACGATATTCAAAACTATAGTTCTATTCATCTGGCTCTGAAAACGATTTGGTCTCAGCAATCGTACGATGTTGTGCGGCAGCAGCTAAGACAACACCGATACGATCTGATTCATGTGCAAAATTTCTTTCCCCTCATTTCTCCTTCTGTCTACTATGCCGCTCAGGCGGAGGGTGTCCCAGTCGTACAAACATTGCGAAATTATCGATTGGTGTGCCCCAATGCCCTCTTTTTTCGGGACGGACAAGTTTGTGAAGACTGTGTGGGTAAACCCATTCCCTATCCAGGGGTCGTCCATGGTTGTTACAAAAAAAGTAAGCTGGCTAGCGCGACTGTAGCCGCGATGATTAGCAGTCATCGCGCCCTGAAAACCTGGCTTAATCAGGTCAATGTTTTTATTGCTTTGACCCAGTTTGCCAAGCAAAAATTGGTCGCAGGCGGCCTACCGGCGGAGAAAATTTTGGTTAAGCCAAACTTTATTGATCCCGATCCTGGGGTGGGCAGCGGCCAGGGAAATTTTGCTCTTTATGTCGGCAGACTTTCAGTTGAGAAAGGATTAGATACCTTACTTGAGGCCTGGCAAACACTCCCCCAACCTTTCCCTTTGAAAATTGTGGGAGATGGTCCCTTAGCTGATCTTGTCCAACAGACTGCCAGTGCCGTCCCAAACATTGAATGGTTGGGACGAAAACCCATGGCCGAAGTGCATCGCCTGATGGGCGAGGCCAGTGTCCTAATTTTTCCTTCAAAGTGGTACGAGACGTTTGGCCGAGTCGCCATAGAAGCTTTCGCGAAGGTCACTCCCGTGATTGCCTCTCAGATCGGCGCGATCGCCGAACTCATTGACGACGGCAAGACAGGTTTATACTTTGAACCCGCGAATGCTCAGCAGTTAGCGCAAAAGGTTTCTTGGTTTTTGAATAACCCGGCGAACCATTTAGCCATGCGACAAGCTGCCCGGCAACGCTTTTTAGATCACTACACCGAAGAGACTAACTATCAGCAGCTTATAAGCATTTATGAGAAAGTTCAGAACCGCCAACTTTTAGCCCTCTGAGCAATGCACACCTACTATGCTTAATGCCACTAGCAACAACCAGTATCGTATATCTAAAGAGAAAGGCTATCTCGCCAGTTCTGGGCTGCTATTGATCGCTTTTTCCAGCGCTTTCTTTCCAAGAATTGTGGAATCGATCGGGGCTCCTGCTCCCGTCAATTTCATCCATTTTTTTGTCATTCCAATCGCCTGCATTTATGTCCTCACTGTTTGTCGGGTTTCTGACAAACAGCATCTGGGAATCGTTCGCTCCCTGGTTCACGGACTCTATGTGTTTCTCGGTGTCATCACTGCTAGCGCACTGCTCAACCAAGCAGGAGCAGTCAACATCTTTCTCAACTACATGATACAGGCAGAACCTTTTCTATTTCTTGCTGCTGTAGTTTGTATCCCTTTTAGCAGAGAGAGACTTGAATTTTTCAGAAGCTGGATAATCAGGTTTGGCATTATTCACCTGCTCTTAGCATTAATCCAATGTGGCGGTTTAACGGTAGGCGTCATCAACTTCACTGATTTAACACTGCAGGATAATATTCAGGGCGTCTTTTACGTTTCTTCTGGAGGACATGTTGTCGGAGCAACTGTCTCTTTGATTTTTGGGCTTTTTTACTATGTCAGTGCCTCCAAGCTTCTGATTAAACTTCGCCTATGTGTTCTAGCTGCAGCCTTTACCCACGTTCTCATATCAGATGCCAAACAAGTCGTCATGGTGGGCATCGTTGCCTGGTGCTTGCTAATTCTAAGTCGAATAAAAGACCTGAAAGTTACTATTAAATATATAACTTTAGCTACAGTATCAATTTATGGCTTTTATTGGGCTATTTATAACGTTGAATTTCTCCGACCTTATCGCACCTGGATACGGCCAGAAATTTATGGCCCTGATGGCGATGCTACTTTACAAAAATGGCTGCCCATTGAGAGTATAAACAGCCACTTCACCTCTCTGTGGCATTGGTTTTTCGGGTTAGGGCCGGGTCATACCGTGGGTCGAATTGGCGGTTGGATGATTCGAGACTACTCAAGTCTTCTAACCCCTCTGGGGGCTACCACCCATCCAGTCGTGCAACCGATTTGGGATTACTGGTATGACAGCTATTTAGACTCCAGCTTTTTTTCTCCGTTCTGGGGATGGGCTGGCATTTGGGGCGATGGGGGCTTACTTGGTCTCGGAGTTTATTTGGGTTTGTGGGGAGTTGTTTGGTACAAAGTGTGTGAAGATGATCTGTCAAGATTCTTGGTTTTAAATGTACTGGTTAACGGTTTTATTTTTACCTTGATGGAAGAACCCGGCTTTATGTTAACCACAGCCGCTTTTCTTGGTCTGAGATGGCAAGAACTCAATCTCCGCTCCGCTCCACAACGGCAAGTGACCACCAGACTTATACAATCTGCGCTTTAACTTTTTGGGCGTTGCTGAATAGGGCGATGATTTTCTAAGTTGGCCTCAGAAAATCCTTTGAGGAATCACCCATACAGTGTCCCCGATGTCATTCCTCTAGTACCCGTAACAATGGTTGTCAGCCAGGTAAGCAACCCTACCCAAAAAAGAGAACCCTCTTTTGAGTCCTTCAAGTTCTGTGCTGAGACAGTTGCAGCTTTTTCAGCAAACCCTATCTATTTTTGACTAAACCAAGGCCATAATGAAAGCCGTCGTTTTGCTCTAGGGATAAAACCTCACCTGGCCTCTCCTAAACCCCTGATTGACTGACAAAACTTGCCAATCGACCCCGTGTTACGGGTTATAGCGTTTCTCAGTCCGAGGTCATGAAAGTCTTTCTACACAGGGTATTCAAAGGGATCGAGATCGCTGGAAATAGGTGGGTATGGCCTTGACGGGAAAGTAGCCCCGCATTAAAAGCCTGAAACCATTTCTATCCAAGGGTTCCAGCAACTTTCACCTAAACTTTTGTCAGTCAATCAGCCTAAACCCTCCGGGTAGGCTTCGCCAAAAGTAAGGAGAGGTGCCGTAGGCGGTGAGGTTAAGCCGAATATAAAAACTCCAGTTCTGAATCTGGATGGGGTTTATCAATATTTCTCATCCAAGCTGAAATCACGGCAAATCAAGGATTCCATGGTGATCGGATGCTTTCTTCCCACGGAAGAGGTCACTGGTTTGAATCCCGCATCGCCCATTTTTCATCATCAGCTTAGCGGACTGCAGTGTGCGCCCTCTCACTGGAAAAGTGGGTGGCTCAGCTGTTGGCATAACATTACTGATGTCATCTTTTTGGGAATTGGCCAGAAAAAAATCCGCCCGTGACACTTGCCACGGGCGGATTTTGAGGAATTGGCAGAAGTTTTGGGATGGATGCCGTTACTTCTTCTCGGTACGCGAATAGTCATCCTGATAACGCACGATGTCATCTTCCCCGAGATATTCACCGTTCTGAACTTCGATGAGAATCAGCGGGATGACGCCAGAGTTTTCTAACCGGTGAGAGGTACAGGGCGGTACATAGGTCGATTGATTCGTCGAAAGGAGGGTTTCCTGATCGCCGCAGGTGACCTTTGCCGTACCGGAAACGACAATCCAATGCTCACTCCGGTGGTGATGCATTTGCAGGCTCAAGCGATGGCCAGGCTTAACTTCGATGCGCTTAATTTTGTAGCCTCTGCCTTCTTCGAGCACGGTGAACGAGCCCCAAGGGCGTAGTTCAGTGGCGGCAATTCTCTCGGGGTTAGGGGTAGCCTGCATGGGCAGACTAGCCATAGACTCAGCCAATTCTTGCATTTTGGGCACGATGACAAATCCTCCAAGCTTGATGCTATTACTACGATTGCTTAATCATGATGCGTCCCAAGCACTGGGTTTAGAATTCCCATCTGGGTTAACTGACCATCAACAACGGACGCTTTCAAAACACTCGCCCCCAAAAATGAGCTTGGCTCCAGCGCCTCTGCCAGGCTAGCTTTAGTACCCCAACATCTGCATGCCAGATCTGCACAGCACACAAAAACTTTAAGCTAAAGGCATAAGGTATTAAGCCTTTTTGCCGGATCACTATAGACTAGGCTCCTGCCTAGGTTGATGGGTCTCACCACGATCATGCCTGAAAATAAATTCCCGACTACTTCATTGTCGATGCTGCCCCAGTTAAGTTCCCAGTCGTTTGGTATCTCGCCGCTAATTCGTATCACCCTGCTATTGCTTTATGTCGCTCTTACCCTGCCCTTACCCGCGCTAGCTACGGTGACCGATGCCCCAGTGCCCGCACGAGCATTGCAGCTTGGCATCGTGGTCGGCGGCATCTTCCTCTATGGTGGGCTGAGTGAACGCGTCTTCGTGAATCCGGAGGGGATTGCGGTGCGATACCCGCGGTGGATTGGGTGGGTCTTGCGGCGTCAGTGGCAGCTCAATTGGGACGATATCACTGCTTTGAAGCCTCGAACAACGGGGCAAGGGGGGCTAGTCTATTACTTTATAAGTGATGGACAGCAAGCTTATTTGCTGCCGATGCGCATTGCCGGGTTTGCGGAGCTGCTGCGTTATGTCGAGGCTCACACCGCGATCGATACGCGTTATGTCAAGCCCTTGGCACAGCCCTGGATGTATCTCATTTTGTTCGGTCTGAGCTTACTGTTATTGATGGTCGATGGGTGGACGCTGTGGACTGCGGCTCACTTTGCCGGGGTCAACTGAGTGAATACCCTGTTTGAATTGGACACTGTTGGCCTGACGGCGGTCCAGGGGATGCCCCCGATTTTAGACTCAATCTCTTTACGCCTGTATCCTGGAGAATTTGTCGCACTGGTAGGGCCTGCGGGGGCAGGAAAATCGTCCCTGTTCAAACTTATGAATCGGCTTCGCAGTGCTTCGTCGGGCTCGATTTATTTCAACCAACAGCCGATCGCCACCATCCCCGTTTGTGATTTACGCCAACAGGTGATGTTGGTGGGGCAAAATAGCCGACTTTTAGGTATGCCAGCGCTGCAAGCTTTGCACTATCCACTAGTGTTGCAAAAGTTGTCTGCGAGCGATCGCGAAGCCCGAGTGGCAGATTGCCTGAACCGGCTGCAGATCCCCCAAGAATGGCTCAACAAAACCGAACTGGAACTTTCGGGTGGGCAGCAACAGCAAATTGCGATCGCGCGAGCACTGGTTACGCAGCCTCAGTTATTGCTGTTAGACGAACCCACCTCAGCGCTAGATCTAGGGGCAGCTCACCGCATCTTGTCGACGATTCAAGATCAGGTCAAGGAACAAGGACTCACCGTTGTGATGAGTAACCATCAGCTTGAAATCGCGCAAACGTTTTGCGATCGCCTGCTTTATTTAGAGCAAGGGCGGCTCTTGCAAGACCAAGCGGCATCGACCGTGGACTGGCAACATTTGCGCGAAACCCTATTAAAAGCCGATGCTCAAGTCCGAGAAGACTGGGGTGATGACTCGGATCTTTAGACCCGTCTGAGGAGGAGATGACTCCCGCTCTCTATAGTCTTCTGAACCCTACGAGCGGTAAATTCTTGCTTGGAAATCTCCTTGATCAGCCCCAGCTATTTGCCTCGTCCTAGAGGCTGAGGGGCTGTACAGTCATCACTATCCTTAACGTCTCAGATCTAATTGCTCAAATTGCTTATTCTGTTGCTCAATTTGGATAGAGAGCGCATCACAGACCAGTTCACATAGCTCAAACACAAATGGATTGGCAATCTGATAATAGACAGACACGCCCTGAGGTTGGCGAGCAACGACACCGGCTTGAGCCAGCATTTTGAGATGTTTAGAGACATTGGCCTGACCTAAGCCCGTGGCTTCAATGATCTCAGTGACGTTCTTCGACCCTGCTCTGAGCACACAAACGATTTGCAACCGACTTGATTCGGATAGCACTTTAAAGAAACCCGCCATCAAACTTAAGGCGACTGGCGATAAATTAGCCACGCGACAATCGTCGTCTAGCTGACTTGCTTTTGGGCGCTGTTTTTTCTGAGTGGTTTGGCTAGGCATTGCATTCAGTCTATTGCGAGGACAAATCGAATTGTCTTGATTTATTATATTGCCAAATAGTGGTGAATTGTTGTCTTCCGTGTGTCAATTTACTGCCAGCACTTTTTAAGGGTCTGAACCTCTTCTGGTAATAGAGATTGAAACAATTTCAAGTTTAAAGAGGGTGTGTAACCCCAGCTTTTCAAATCAGGGTATCTTCAAGTCATAACGCATCTTCAGCATGAAATATTCTGCAAAGGCGACTTTCACCCAAATGCCCCAGATCCCTTGCTGTGCCTAGGGCGATCGCCGCTGCCCTGTTTCTGGGGCTGGAATTACAGACCGCAATGTCGGCAATCTCTGTTTTGCCAAACTTGGCAAAACAGATGGCATCTAGGGTGGGACTTTTCGGCGGTCGCTGAATTGCCCTCAGGTCAGCGGCAACATGGTGAGCGGCGGCCGGGGCCATGGCTGTCGTCATGAGGAAAACTTTGTGTGTTTCTTATGCTTAGTGGTGCAGGAAACTTTTGAAGAGTTATTGGTAGTGCATTTTAGTAAAGGACAGAGGAAAAGAGGGGGCCCTCTCTTTCTGCCAGCTTCTCTCTGACCTGGCGGTTGTAGTCATGAATAAACATCCAGATGGCACCGATGTGGTTCTCTAGCTTCTTGGAGAAGGATA
>JBHJJI010000400.1:0-19293 GCA_050042805.1 Leptolyngbyaceae cyanobacterium | reverse complement strand
TTGCAATCGCACTTGGCGGGTCTCTATACCGGTAACCCCAAACGTCAAACTGAGCGCCCCACGGCGGAGCAACTGCTCAAGGCTTTCGTGGGGATTACTCTCTATCGTCATCGGGATGGCACGGCTGAAATTACCCCCCTTAATCCCCTACAGCGTCGCATCTTGGCGCTCATGAAGATCCCTGAAACCATTTATGAGCTGCCCGTACAAACTTGATTTATGCCAAATAACGCTCAGAAATGAGCGAACCGAGAGACGAGACGTTACTGTTGAACGGGTCTCCACTGTAGACATCAAAGGGTTCTAGCTGGTCACGTTGCCGATGCCGCTGAGGGGGAAATCACGACTCTGATTAGTCTCCACCTCGGCATTCACGGCGCGGCGATAGGTATCGACAATATGGTTCGGTAAAATGTCGCCCCCTTGAGAGACAAATGACCATTCTTCACCCACATGTACAAACTCGGCCCGCAGCTTGGTGGGTGGCATAGTGGGAATAGGATCCGCCAGGTTGGTAATGCGAAAGCTGTTGGGCAAAATTTGGGCATAGCTGCGCGCAAACTCTGGGTCGCCGACGCGCGGGCTGGCGTAGACATAAACCTGCAGCTGTGGCTGCAATGCCGGGATGTTGAGTGCGATGTCTAAGGCCAAAATAGTCGCTAGCGCCGACCCCAAGCTGTGTCCTGAAACATAGCAGGGTTTGTTGGGATTGATTTGCCGAGCAGCATCCACGGCTAAGGGGTTGATGATGGTATTGGCGATGTTGCGGAACCCTGTATGAATGCGCCCGAGCTTCGCACCAGTGGTGGGATGTAGATAGTCCTGCTGGATCGCATAGATATTGCCAATCCATTCGGCCGTGCGCTGGGTGCCCCGAAAAACGAGGATGCTGTCTTCGTCAGATTCCAATAAAAAGCCGTAAAACACTTCGATTTTGCGACCTACCTTGACGGCAGCAGTAACCCCCGTGCGAATCGCGTCTTCAGTTTGAGCCAGGTTGTCTTCTAACGTGGTGGGGTCATTTACCAAGGTGGGGTCATCGATCACGGCTTGCGGTACTTGGATCTCGATGTTGTCGTTCACCTGCCGCTCTTTGCCTTTGAAGCTGGCTACTAAGCGATATTTGTCGAGGCTGGGCTCATAGTCAAACAGCTGCTGCAGGTTGCCGTCGTAGGTGGGATCATTGCGGCCCGTAATGTATTGCTGGGTGGCCAAGCGACTCAGCAAAATCAGCCGTTTTGACATTTCGCGGCTGTAGGCGATCGCGGGTGGCGGAAACACGGCACTCGCTTGAATTGCTTGAAACTCTTCGACCATGCGGGTATCGCCGGTCACCGCCGCCTGAATGATGTCTTCAGGATCATAAAACTCGGCGGCATAGGCATCGATCGCCGCTTGGCGAGCCTCAGCCCGTCGCCGCTGCACGAGCTCAGTGCCCAAGGTGGCGGCAGTGCCTGCGGCGACCCCACCGAGTAAAAACTGACGACGCTTAAACTTGTCCATCCGGTCTCTCCGCAGTGGCTATGACGATGATTGATCCGATGAAATAAGATTGGGAAACGTTCGTTTTAAGGCGGTCAAGTCGGGCCGTTTTTGACTGGTATAAAACTGGTTGGTGGCTTGACCGGCGATCCAGGTGACTGTCGCAAATCCTGCCGCTTTGGCAAACGCTCCGGCATAGGGCACCACAACGCCCAAGCCAACCAGCGTCGCCCAGGCCAAGAGGCCTGCCATCACTGCGCCGATAAAGCCAAACACGTTGCCCACCACGGCTAAGAAGTCTTGGCCGCGAGGCTGTCCCCAGAGGCGGCGAATATCCCAGATCATTTTGAGAATCAAACAGAGCACAAACAGGAGTTTGAGCTCTAACGTGCCACCGCCAGTTAAGGGAATTAACCCCGCGATCGCCGCTGCTAGAGCGTAATCAAAAATCAGTCGTCGCACGTCGCCTTCACGGCCAATGAGGGCGGCCATGCCCGACAGTGCCGAATTCATCCAGGTGTCTGATGATGCACTGACTAAGGGTTGTTTGGCCAACGCTGCTGTCGTTTCAGGCAACAGCTGAAAGGTTGCCTGCAGCTCAGCGAGCACCTGGGCTTCTTGAGTGTCAATACCTTTGGATTTGACAATGGCATAGACTCCGCGATAAAGCTGCTGCTGTAGTTCTAGGCTGTGAATTTGCGGCAGTAAGTCTTGCAGAGCAGGCATCTCCTTAACCAACAGCCGTTCGGGTGTGGTGCCCACTGGTAGGGGGCGAAATGTGTTGAGAGCGGCTAAAAACGCCTCAAATTCTAGAGGGGTAGGGTCACCGTTGAGATTGGCAGCCATGGCCAATACCTTTAGGCAAGCTTGCTTTTGATGTTCCGAATCTGACATGGTGATAGCGATAGGAGGCAGAGGAGCCCGAACAGATTGCGGCCAGTTAAGGCCATCCTCAACAGCCAGGACTTTACAGGAAGCTGATTGATTCCACGAGTGACGGTAGGGCCACCATGGCTCGCTGAACTGCGAGTATGACACCCGCCTATGGTAAGGTCATTTGCCGGTTTGTACTAGCCGCAAAATGACTCACTGCCAATCCCACCATACCCATCAACGCTTCTCACCTCCATAAAAGAATTGATGGAAGTTGGGCTCCTGATACCAATTAAGCCTTGGCATATCAGGCTCGCCATCCTGTCGTTAGCTCATCTCAGTGAGCAAAGTTGTTATGGAAGGGTCAGATTATGCCACTACTGTTAGCTTGACGGACGATCGCACTTCTCCCACTGAAATTCCATTCTCCGGGCCCGAACGCCTCCTGCTGACTGAAACTGCCTTGGCGATCGCTATCCCCCTCAAGCGGGATCAATATTTCACTGCTAACCAGCCCGCCGCGACCGCTGCGCTACCCGAAGAGACCAGGCTTAAAAACAACCACCACGCTGCGATCGCCACCTGTCGGCGGGCGGCATCCGCCTGACGTTGTAAATCAGCTTTCACGGCCGCCGCTTGCTTCTGCAAGGCTTGTTGCGTGGCCGCGATTTGTTCGACGACCTGTCGGCGAGCATCGTCTAAGGTTTCTGCATCGGCATGCAGGCGATCGCCTGCCGCCGTCCACAGTGCTTGTGACCAATCGCCAATTTGCTGAGTGGCTTGTTGCCAGCCCGACTCGAACCAGTCCAGCACTTGTTGAATGTCTTCTACAGTCATGTCTCGGCGCTTTTCGAGCGCTTGTCGTAGAGCCTGCACACTGAGGAGTTGATTGAGATCAGATAGGTCAGGCCAGAGCTGGGGACTGGGGAGTAGTCGCATTGCCCCCTTGAAAATATGAGTCAAATCCTTCGCGATCTGGGCGGGCTCTAGGGCGGCTTTATCTTGAAATTGCAGATAATGACGCACCTCACGCGCTAGCTGCTGGGCAATGCTTTGGGATGACTCCCCAGCTCTTACGATCCAGCGGCGTGGAACTCGGCTGAAGTCTTGGCCAACCTCCTGCAGCCAACTCGTTAATGCCGCTTTGGTGGCGTCAGGTAATTGGAGGCGTGCCCCGATGGCTTCCCAGTCCATCTCGCCTTGCAGGTCTAGCGATCGCAACTGCGTGAGCAAGTCAGGCTTCAGGTCTTCCAGCGAAATGGTTGACCAATCGACCGTTTGCAACGTTTGATCCAAAATCTGAGTCACTCGCTCCAGCCGATTGCGATCGCGGGCGGCATCATCGACAGTCCATGCTGCCTGCAGAGTTTGACTGAGAGCTTGCATCCGATCAGGGGTGATGCCTCGCCGTCGTGACAAGACTGTTGTGATGGTCTCCAGGTCTAGCTGCGCTGCCATTTCAGCCGTGGGTTCGAGTAGGTTTTGCGCTTCGCGTAGGGTCTGAATTTTGGCAGACAGGTGCTTCGGAGTCAGAGAATCTAAGTGGGTATAGCGACAGTAGGCCAAGAGCTTGTCTTGCACCGTTGCCAGGGCAGGACCCCAGTCAGGCTCCTCTAGCTGTTCGTCGATTTGGGCGAGCACCGTTTGCTGTACTTCACTCAACTGGTGAGCGATGGCTTCTAGGCGATCGGCGGCAAGGTCACCCCGTTCTTGCAGCCACTCAACATAGTGCTGGGGGCTGAGTTTTTTGAGCTGTTGATGAACTGAGGCAGCCGCGGCTTGAGGATCATACAGGCGTTCATAAAATTCGTCTTTAAGCACCTCTGGCGTTAAGGACCAGTCAGGCGCATAGCGAATATAGTCGCGAGCATCCTGCAGAATTGCGTCGGCGAACTCTGGTGAGCGAGCAGTGGTATCGACCTCCGGTTGGCCTCGGAAGGCTTGAACTTGATGCCAAACGGTTTCTGCATCGAGATCGGATAGATCGACTTGGTTTAACACTCGCTGTAGCATCTGCTGCCAACTGGGTAGTTCCAGCTGTGACCACAGACCTGATGTCATCGAAGATGTTGTCATCTCAGCGGCCATGGATGGGCTCGGGGTGAGGGTAGGCTCCAGTTCTTCAACAACAGCGGTGGCTTCCTCTGCTGACAGTTCGGTGCGATCGCTCAGTTCCTGAATGAGCATTTCTCGCTGCTGCATCAAGAGCTGAGGCAACTGCTGTTTGAGTTCGGCGATTTGCTGGACTTCAGCTACCAACGCCTCCAATTGGGAGGATGCCGCTTCGGCCGGTTCAGGGGGGGATGATTGCAGACTATGTCGAATCGTCGTGATGAGTCGTCGCCCGCCCGCGATCGCCGTGCCGATAATCGAATTGGCAATGGCCGAAAATGTGGTTGAGCTGAGCCAGAGAAAGAGCAACCAATAGGCCGACCACAGAATTAAACCTAAAATCCCCCCCCGCCGAGCCTCGGCAATTTGACTAAACTCTGTGGCGAGTAGCGCCGCTGCAAACATGACTAGGGAGAGACTAGAAGCAACGCCGAATCCAATCAAATGGGTAAAGGGCAGCGATATCTCGGACGATGAAGATGCTGAGTCGTCTAACGTATCTGCTGTCGAAGAGAGTGAGTTCGTGGCTGATGCATCAATAGCGGAGGGTGACCAATCCAGTACCGTCAACCCCAGGGCGATGCCCAGGTTCGTCAGTAATAGCTGCAGCACAGCCGCAATCATTAATCCCGCCAGCAGGGATAACAAAACTTCCATAAAGCCCACTGATCTAGCGCTTCAGTGAGCAAGCGCCCGCTGCACGGAGGCTGACTCGCTCAAGGCTAAGTGCTAAGGATGAAAGCTCTAGTGTATCGAGCTGAGTCAAAATCCACAGGCTCGATCAGTAAGGTACAAGCCCATGTCGCATTCCTGATGGGACTACATGCCCATAATGTTGTAACCCGAGTCAACGTAGAGAATCTGCCCGGTGACACCGCTAGATAGATCGCTGCATAAGAACGCCGCCGCCTTGCCGACTTCTTCTAGGGTGACGGTGCGATGCAGGGGGGCAACATCCTCGACGTGGTGAATCATGTCTAAAATGCCCCCGACGGCAGAAGATGCCAAGGTTCGGATCGGCCCGGCTGAAATACCGTTAACGCGAATGTTGCTGCTGCCCAAATCAGCGGCTAAGTAGCGCACATTCATCTCTAAGGCGGCCTTGGCGATACCCATGACGTTGTAGTTGGGGATCACTTTTACCCCGCCTAAATAGGTCAGGGTAACGATGCTGCCACCATTGGTCATGAGTGGCTTGGCACCTCTGGCTAAGCTCACCAGCGAATAGGCGCTGATGTCTAATGCTAACTGGAAACCGGCTTTCGATGTCTCACTAAAGTCACCCATGAGGTCATCGCGATTTGCGAAGGCAAGACAGTGCACTAAAATATCGAGCTGTTCCCACTTTTCCTGGACGGCTGCAAAGGTGGCAGTGACCTGTTCTTCGTCCTGAACATTGCAGGGCAAAAACAGTGAGGGGTTTAACGGCTCCACCAGGTCTTTGACCTTCTTTTCCATCTTGCCTTTGGCATCGGGCAGGTAGGTCACACCGAGATCAGCTCCGGCTGCATGCAGCTGCTGCGCAATGCCCCAAGCGATGGAGCGGTTGTTGGCAATGCCTGTGACGAGTGCGCGTTTTCCAGTGAGATCCAGCATATTAGTTCTGATATGAGCCACTTAGGAGAATACTCAAAACTGGGGACGCCTGGATAGTCCCCCCGGCGAAATCAGCTGAGGGATCAGGCAATAGTCGAGGCAAATCGGCGATCGCGGCCAAGTGAGTGTCGCTCGTGAGTGTGCTCAACTCCGAGACCAGGAGCTGCGACTATGGGCTCGACCTGTGGAGTCGCTGAAAGCCACGGAGAGGAAAAACTGGGCAGCGATGACAGGGTGTCCGTAGCGCTCCCGCTTTCCGCATCAATCCGTTGACGGTGTCACCATCTACGGGGCCTCTTCTGCTTCTGCTTCCGCGCCGACCAGCAAAACCTCACCATGCAGCATGCGCTGAGCGGCATCTAACAGCGCTTCTTCTAAATAAGGCTTGGTGAAGTAACCGCTAGCGCCCAGGTCAACGGCCATTTGCCGGTGGCGATCGGCCCCCCGCGAGGTGAGCATGGCAATGGGGATCTGTTTCAGCGCACTGTCTTTTTGCATCCGAGATAGCAGTTCTAACCCATCCATGCGAGGCATCTCAATGTCGCAGAAGACCAGGTCGCAGGGCAGCCCTGAGCGCATTTTCTCCCAGGCTTCTTGACCATCGCGGGCCTGTTCGACCCGGTAGCCGACCTTGTTGAAGCTCATCGACAGCAGCTCGCGAACGGTAATGGAGTCGTCCACAATCAATACGGTGGGCTCCGCCTTGGCCACGACGGTCTCTTCCGGCGGCAGCTCAATCTGCGACCAGATCGAAGACCCCGCTTCTCGACGGACGCGACCTTGCGCAATATCAATGAGTTCGAGCACATCGCCAATTGGCATCACGCGGCCATCACCTAGCACGGTCGCCCCGGCAATCCCCATGGGTTTGGGTACCGGCCCTTCGATTTGCTTGATCACGATTTCTTGTTCGCCGAGCACGCGATCGACTTCAATGCCGATGTAGGTGTTGGCATTCCGCAAAACGACGATGGAAACCATATTGTCATCTTGACTGCCGCCATAGACACGGCCCCGACCCAAAGCCCGGTTAAAATGCAGCAGTTCTGACAAGGGTTGGAATGACAGCAGCATATCGCGCCACTGAATCGCATTTTGGCCCTCATCGTCTGTTTGCACCCGCTCGCGAGGCACGTCGAACATATCTTCGACCCCGTCCATCGGGAAGGCAATGCGAGCTTGATTGTTCAGACAGCTCAACGCCTTCGAGATACTGAGGGTCAACGGCAGGCGAATCGTGAAGCTCGTGCCTTTGCCCATTTCCGAGTCGATGGTGATGGAGCCGCGAATTTCCGCTAGGGCGGTGCGCACCACATCCATGCCGACGCCCCGACCGGCAAAGTCATCGGCGCGATCACGCGTGCTAAAGCCGTGGCGAAAGAGGAGTTCGTAGGTTTCCAGCGTATCCATGCTATCGGCATCGGCCTGGGTGATGATGCCTCGCTGAATGGCTTTACTCTTAACCACACTGGGGTTGATGCCACCGCCATCATCTTCGATATAGATGACGGTTTGATTACCTTGATAAAAAGCGCGGACGGTGATTTTGCCTTCACGCGGCTTGCCCACAGCAGCTCGCTCTTCAGGGGGCTCAATCCCATGGGTAATGGCATTGTTGACCAAGTGGGTCATGGGGTCATAGAGCCGCTCTAGCAGCATTTTATCGATGAGCGTATCGCGACCCTCAACCACCAGGCGGGCCTCTTTGCCACATTTGATCGAAATATCCCGTACGGCTCGAGGCAGGCGATCGGCGGTCTGGGCAAAGGGCACCATGCGGGCCTTATTAAGCCCTTCTTGTAACTGGGTGGTGACTTGCCGAAACTGGCGCGCAATCTGATCCGTTGACTCCACGGTGTAGGCGATGTCAGAGGAGGATTCCCGCACTCGGACGATCAGTTCGATCATTTCCTGGGTGAGGGTATGGAAACCGGTAAAGCGATCCATCTCTAAGGCATCGAAGCTGGCTCCAGTGGCATGGCCATCGCCATTGCCACCGTGTCTGGGCGCTGGGGTCAGTCCTCCACTTTGAAAGGCTTGCCGACTCGCTAATAGGGAGCTTTCTAACAGCGATCGCTCATAGAGATCCCGCATCCGCTGGCCCACATCGTTCAACAGCTGCACTTGAATCATCAGATAGTCGAGAAACTGTCGGAAGCGATCTTGGTCTTGTTCTAAAGAATTGCGATTGACGACCAGCTCACCCACCAAGTTGTTGAGGTTGTCGAGGTGTTTGACAGACACTCGCATCGTTTGATCAACAATGCCACCGACCCGGCGGGGAGCACGTCGGGTGCTGGTGGATCGAATGGAGGCGGAGGGCCCCCCCAAGGCTTGATCAGCTTCTTCTAGAAGCTTTTCTAAATCACCAAAGTCGTCATCAGTGGTCGCGTCGGGGCCACTTGTCTCAGTCAGGTTAGCTGTGGAGTCGTCACCAATGAGGGCATCCAGCTCATCAAAGTCGACCGTACCTGCCCCTGCATCAGTGGCATCGCTGGGCGTGTCAGCACCGAGCAGGTCATCTAGCTCGTCGAAGCCAGCGGCTGTTTGAGAGTCAGGGGGAGCCTCATCGAGGAGGGCATCTAAGCCATCAAAGTCAGTAGTGTCAGTGCTAGTCGTTGAATCGGGCGGTACATCGTCGAGGAGGGCATCTAAGCCGTCAAAGTTTTCTGCCTCGATACTGGCATCCGTGTCAGTCGGAGCCTCGTCGAGCAGCGCATCGAGATCCGCTAAATCTGACTCATTGGCACCCACATCATCGGCAGCAGGCGCGTCGTCTAACAGCGCGTCGAGACCGTCTAAGTCGGCATCCTCCCCTGCATCGGCAGCGGCAGGGGCCTCGTCCAACAGCGCATCGAGATCAGCCAAGTCTTCGGCATCGCCAAAGTCATTACTGTCGCCGACATCCAAGCGATCGTCTGCAGCATCCGTAATCTCGGTTGCCAGAGCATCGCTCTCATCAAGCACGGCATCGACGGAGAGAACGTCGCCGACGTCTGACAGGGATGATTCCAGCTGATCAACACTGACCTCATCGGTGGACGATGCATCGAACAAGTCAGCACTGCCTACAGCATCCTCCAAGTCGTCGGACAGCAGGCTGTCTAACGGGTCGGCCTCGGTCATGGGGGCAGCTGCACCCAAGTCATCGATCCCGAACAGACTGTCAGCATCCGCTTGTTCGTCGGATGGTGTCAGGTCAAACTCGTTGGTGGCCGCGTTATCGTCGGCTAAAAAGTCAAGTTCGTCGCTGGTGTCGGTGGGCTCACCCACTCCCATCAAGGCGTCAAGTCCGTCGTCAAGAGCCGCAGGCGCAACGTTAGCCTCGTCAGAGACCGGGTTGTCCAGGGCCGAAAGGTCAAGTTCATGGGTATCATCGGTCGACTCACCGACATCCATCAAGGCGTCAAGCCCAGCATCACTCTCTGCTGTCGTCACGTTAGCCTCGTCAGAGACAGAACTCTCTACGGCTAAAAAGTCGAGTTCGCTGCTGGCGTCGGTCGACTCATGGTCAGACATAAAGTCGTCAAAGTCATTTGAGTCTGCAGGCGACTCTGGGGTTGCTGTTGGGGTGGCAAAAAAGTCCTCAATGTCATCCTCAGGGGTGCTACCCTCTTTCACCGCTGATGGTTCCGTTAACGGGGCTGGTTCAGAATCGAAAAAGCTCTCTTCTGCGGTTTCATCGCTGAGCGCGATCGCTGCATCGGCTTCCTCAAGAGACAGTTCCTCGGTGAGATCTTGGATGGCCTCACCGATTCCAGGTTCAGGGACTCCAGTTTCAGGTTCACTCAGCAAGCTGTCAAATTCGTCAGTTGGAGCATCGAGCCCTAAATCATTGTCATCAGTTTCAGCAAATGTCAGGTCAAGGGCGGCGGCTTCATCGGTTGCCGTTTCACCTAGTGCCGCTTCATCGAAGGCAACTTCATCCAAGGAAATGGCCGCATCGTCTGTTGCAGACTTGTCGTCAGCATTGAGCAGAGCATCTAAATCGTTGTCATTAGCGCCGATTGCGTTTAACGAATCTAGGTCAGTCTCAGCAGCAGGAGCCTCTTCTGCTGTGAAGATCAGATCCTCAGCCAGATTGGGGGTGGCTTCTGTCTCCTCACTCTCGAAAAGGGCACTATCGGCGGCAATGTCTGTATCAAACAATGAGAGATCGGCGAGGTCATCTTGCTCGACCGGCGATGTGTTGTCAGCGGTGGCATCGAACAGCGAGAGATCAGCCAATTCATCGCTACCGGCATCAAGTATTTCAGGGTCGCCGATAATCGCCTCACCCATCAACTCACTCAGATCAGGATCGCTCGTGGCCTCAGAATCAGCATCCGCAGCCTCATCGTCAAACAGTCCCCCAAAATCGCCCTCCGTCTCGAAGTTGTCTATGGCAGCAACGTCGGATTCACTAACGTCAGATTCACTAGACTCGCCTGACTCCCCAAAGAGATCGGTTAAGTCACCCTCCACTTCTGCTGTAAGTGCGTCGTCGTTGGTGGGCGTATCGGCGAAGATATCAGACAGCTCTGTATCCGCAGTCTCATCCTCGTTGGCGATCGTCGAGAGAGCCTCCCCGGCATCGCTGGCGGGATCAAACAGGTCGTCCAGATCAGTCTCTCCGGTGGCTTCAGCATCGAAGCCTAGCTCGTCTAAATCGATCTCTGGGGCAGCGGCCCCCAAGTCGATGGTAGCTTCTGACTCGGCATTCAAACCGAGGTCGGTAAAGTCATCAAAGTCATCACTGGCACTGGCATCAGTGGCATCTGCCGTCAGATCCAGATCCGCGAATTCGTCAAAGTCGTGTGTGTCAGATCTGACTGTAGCCGCCGGCGGCGCCGCCGTTGACTCTTCTTCAGGCCGAGCCTCTGTCCACAGCTCGTCGAGAGCATCAAGCGCATCCTCTGCAGGGATGTCTTCTGCTGGTTCTTCAGAAGACCAAGGGTCAGAGATCGCATCGAAAGAATCATCGCTACTCTCTACCACCGCCCCCTCAGCTGAACTCACTGAGGGTTCGTCGAGGTTAGACAGTATCTCGCCAGCCTCTAAATCGCGATCGGTGCCAGGATCAGCTAGGGCGATTTCAAACGCATCTGCTGACAGCGCATCTTCTATGACCGTGGCGGGAATATCTTCGAGTTCCGCAGCTTCGTTGTCACTCGCTTCTGAGAAACTGTCGAGGAAGGCATCGAGGCCATCATCTTCGTCATCGCCGAGGGCGACCTCTGTACCGTTGATGTCAGCTGCCGGAGCGGTACTGGCTTCGAGATTGAGGAGATCATCTAGATCGTCTTCTACATTACTCGCAGCGGTCGTCGTCTCAGCGGTGGCTTCGAGGCCCGTTGTGTCGCCAAAGAGATCCGTTAAATCGGTTTGCGTCTCCGAGGCTTCTTCATCTAGAGCCCCCCCGAGCAAATCAGAAAAGTCATCGGAAATATCAATATCGGGGTTGGGATCTTCTGCGATCGCCGCCTCAGATTCGGAAATTTCTTCCCATGGGGAATCGAGTTCTGAAACTTCTCCTTCAAACAGATCGGCGAGGCTATTGAGTTCGGCCGCGCCCACAACCGGTTCGCGGGAGGTGATGGCGTCATCAGAGACGCTGGACTCAGGATTAGAGAACGCCTCTAGAGATGTCGTCAGGTCATCACTATCGAGGTCAACAGAATCAGCTTCTGAACCAGACAGATCTAACCAGTCAAGGTCAGCTTCTGCTGCAGTAGCGGGGGGGGCTTCAGTCTCAAAGAGATCGGCAAAATCAGAGTCTGCGGGGGCTGCCTGGGTATCTTCTAACAGCGCATCCATGGCCTCTAGCGGTGCTTCTGCCTCGATCATTACCGGCATCAGCGACGTCAACTCGGCCGACACGGCGATCGTCTCTGCCTGTCCTGATAACACCTGTTCTTGAGCGCGTTTCAGTTCCTTGATGACGATCGGGGCGAGCGAGCGGTAGGTTTGCTCCGGGTTGCCGACCGCTTTACTAGCGGCGGCCGTGAGTGCACACCAAGCAGTGAGGTCAAATTGTTCACCACTGCGTTTGAGCGTCTCGCAGCAGGTTTGTAGGGCAGCGCGACTAGATGCTGAGTCAGCTTGCTTAAACAGCGTCAGCATCTCCCGGAGATGACTCGGGATATCACTGGTAAAAACTAGCTTGAGGGCACTGTCTTCACGCTCGGTGGCCAAGGCGGGCACTTTCTGTACTGCCGGGGCGACCGGGGCGGCCGGGGCCGCTGCTGGGGTCGCTGTGGTCTCGACCAAGGTGTTGAGATGGGCTTCGAGGCGATCAAACACCGGCTCGACGTCGGCCATCACCTCTTGGGCTTTGTCTTCGGTTAACCCGAATGGCCCCTGGAGTTCTTCTAAGAGCGCCTGCAGCCCATCAAAGACCTGTAAAAACATCGACTCAAGCGTTCTATCAACTTGGGTCGAAGGAGCTTCTTTGAGGATTTTGAAATAGTCTTCCAAGCGGTGAGATGTCAGCTGAATGCTGTTCAAGCTCAGCATGGCAGCACCGCCCTTCACCGAGTGAGCGGCCCGAAACACCTCATTCATCATCTCTCGATCTTGAATGGTGGCTTGAAGATTCAGCAGTCCCTGCTCAATCGTATTTAAGTGATCCTTCGCCTCTTCGATGAAGTATCCCAGGATTCTTTGCTGCTGTTCAGGCATCATGGCTGACTTTCCCCCCTCGTGCTCGTGTGTGGTGCCCTTGACTTAATCGATGCGCGGTATGAAAACTGACTTCCCCATGTCTGCTGCAGTCAGCTGGCGGCGGGGCTAAACACACCCTTGCTGAGACATCTTAGTGGGTTGAAAATGCGTGCCTTTACAGCACTTAATATTTCTGCAGAGTTGACCGGTGGCCGGGTTCCATCTAGCTGGCTGTATCCTCCGTCTTGTCTACCTTAAAGCGCTCTACTGAGGTGAGCAGGTCGCGGGCGACGCCCACCAGATTCTGCAACGAGCCTGACACTCGTTGAGATTCTTGAGAGGTTTCCTGTGCGGTCAGTTCCACCGATTGCATCACCTGTGCCACTGTCCGGGAGGTTTCGGTTTGTTCAACGGTGTCAGCTGTAATGGAACGCACCAACACGTCAATACGGTTGGAGACTTGAATAATATCTTCCAGCGATCGCTTCGCCTGTTCTGCCAAGCGAGTGCCCTCAATCACCTGCTGAGTACCTTCTTCCATCGCTGTCATGACACCGCTCGTCTCACTTTGAATCTGCAAGACGATTTGCTCAATTTCTTTCGATGCTTTCGCGGCTCGGTCAGCCAGCTGCCGCACCTCATCCGCTACGATGGCAAAGCCCCGACCCGCTTCACCCGCCCGTGCTGCCTCAATACTGGCGTTGAGGGCGAGGAGGTTAGTCCGAGAAGCAATTTGGGAAATCAAGGCCACAATCTTCGAAATTTCTTGGGAAGATTCGGCCAGACGCTTAACTTTACGAGTCGTTTCAGCCACGGTTTCTCGAATTTCGAGAATACCGGCCACGGTTCGTTCCACCGATTCACCCCCACGCAAGGCTGTGGCCGAGGCTGACCGCGCCACCTCTTCTGCCTCACGGGCGCTTTCTGCCACCCGTTGAATCGAGTCAGTCATCACCTGCACCGAGTTGAGGGTGACGGCCAATTCTTCAGCCTGCCGCAGGGCGTCAGCGGACAGACTGCGAGCAAAGGTTTCATTCTCAGCGGAGGCGTTACTCACCTGGCGAGCGGCCGCACTCACCTGCTGTACAATTTCCTGCAGGTTTTGAATGGTCAGGTTAAACGAATCAGCGACCGCTCCCAACACGTCAGCGGTGACTTCGGCTTGCACAGTCAGATCGCCTCGGGCTGCCCCTTCCACGTCGTCGAGGAGACGAATCACCTGACGTTGCAGATCTTCTTTAGCTTGTTCTTGCTCCTGCGCTTTGCGCTGGGCCTCACTGGTGGTGGTCAAAATCACCCGCGCCATTTGATTGAAGCCCGTCGACAGCTGTCCCACATCGTCCTCAGCGTAAACGGTGGCGCGGGCATTCAGGTTGCCTTGAGAAACAGAGGCAAATTGGGCTTGTAAGTTTTCTAAGCCTTGTTTGGTTCGGCGGTTAGCCAGGTGCCCGACGCCGGCCGCAGTGCCGAAGCCAGCTAGACCAGCCGCGATCGCCATCGCCGGGGGAATGCCCCGAGGCAGCTTCTGCTCGGGCAACAGACTGGCACCGATAAAGTTAACAGCAGCGACGGTGAAGGCTGAGACTAAGCCCGTCACGCCCGCAATCATGATTTGCTTTTTATCGATAGAGGCGTTTTCTAAAAACGCTAAGCTGCCCTGTTCAACTTGCGCTGAGGCCGTTTCATCGTCATCGACCTGGGCAAAGGCAGGCAGCTGATCCGCCGTTTCGGAGATGCTGAACATCTCTTCGTTCTCAAGACTGGCAGAGCTGGTGTCATCGAGGGCAAAGTCGGAGGCTCCGAAACTCGTCTCGCCCGTATCATCGTGGGCGTTAAAGCCAGAACTCCCGGCAGAAGGGCTAGTAAAACCAGCAGAACTATCCGTCAGCTCAAAATCAGGAATGCTGCCCAGATCGTCAAATTCATCAAACTCGTCTAAGAAATCGACGTTACTTTGGCTGCCGGAGCTATCCTCGGCGATCGCGGCACCATTATCCGTAAAGCTGAGGTCATCGTAAGTTTCGCCAGTGGGGCTGTCGTCCAGGGGGTAAGCTGAACTCGAAAAATCCTCGGCAATAGCTTCTTCCCCAGACATGTCGGGTGATTCAACTGCCGGTTCTGCCATGAATAGAGTTTGCTCATCGGCTCCCATCTCCATCGTGGCGTCTTCAGGCAGCAAGCTTTCATCGTAGTCGCCGTAGTCGAGCTCCTCTTCTAGGTCGAGCCCCGCTTCCATGACGGTGGGAGCCGTCTCAACCTCAATCGGACTCGAATTGGCCAGCGGATCTGGATCAGTCTCAGCGGTTTCTAAATTCTCAAACGCCGAGAACGGATCATCGCCTGTCATTTCTGATGCGGGCATGTCGATATCTGACAGATCAAGGCTGGCCCCAAAGGGCGTCTCCTCAGGCATATCAGCCAAGTCTGGCTCTGAAACGCTGGGCGTGGCGAAGGGGTCAGCGGCAACGGATGAGGCTTCAGCGACAGAGGGCGGGAAGTCTTCTGCGGGCAAATCAAAGGGACTGGCAAAGGCGTCGTCGATGTCTTCGGTCAGGTCGCTCGACAATTCTAAATCAACCTCTGCTGCCCCTAGATTGAAGTCAGTCAGGTCGTCTTCCTCAAAAATCTCAGGTGCACCGGCATCATGCTCGGCAAAGGCTTCTTGAGGGATTGAGAGATCCGCCAACGTGGCATTGCCATCGGTCATGCTCTCAACGTCATCGGCACTGTATTCATCGGCACCGTACGAGGAGGTAGCTGCCGACTGCTCTTCGGCATAGGCCAAGCCGTTGTTGGCAAAATCAACAAACTCAGGGTCTGATGTAATTTTTAGAACCGCTTGATATTGATCGCGAGCTTCGCCATAGCGATGTAGGCCATAACAATAGATATGCCCCCGGAGCAGCAGCACGCTGGGATCCGTAGGATACTCGGCAGCCAGCTGATCGATAATCCCGGCAGCATCTTCATAGCTGCCTTGCATGTAGGCTCTTTCAGCTTTCTGATATGCTTGAGTATAATCAGTGCTCGACGCCATTTCCTCTCTCCTGCCATTTAATCAATCTAAATACAGCGGTTAGGCCGCCCAGCGAGCTGACCTCAGAACAGCGATGTGATCCAGTAGCCGAACCACTCGCTCAGAGTCATTTTCTATCGCCCACTCTCCCTTGAGAAAGGGGGCCATCGTATCAGGCGTCCCCTGAGAGAGATTGAGGGTTTCGAGATCCATCCAATCTGTCCCAACGATCTGATTGACCGCTAAGCCTAGCATAGTTCCCTGTTCTTCAACCGCGATGACTGGGATCTCGGGTCTATCGGTATTTAGCTGTGTGGCATAACCGAGAAATTGACCTAAATCGGCGACCCAGATGACTCGGCCTTGCTCATTTAGGGTACCTAACAAAAGCGGTGACACATTAGGAACTGCCGTAATTCTGTCAGGAGGATGCTCAATAATGCGTCGAATCCCCGTTGCTGGCAGGGCAAATTCATCGCCTGAGGTGACAAAAAAGCGCAGGTAAAGTTCACCTTCGGGCGTTTCCAGTTCTTGTAGCTCGGGGCCTTGTTCTTGCCCTCTGCCCGTTAAAAAATCGGGATTGCCGACCATCTGTTTCTCCATCCCTCACTACTATTCTCGAAGCAACTGTTTGACAGTGCCGATCAGTTCCGTTGGTTGAAACGGCTTGGCAATGTAGGCATCAGCGCCTTGTTTCATACCCCAATAGCGATCGAATTCTTCCCCTTTGGAAGAACATAAAATGACCGGAACATGCTGGGTAATGGGGTCAGATTTAAGCCGGCGACAAACTTCATAGCCATTCATGCGAGGCATCACAATGTCGAGCACGACAAGATCAGGGTGTTCACCCGCTTGAATTTGCGCTAACGCCTCTACACCATCGGTTGCTGCAGCGACCTGTAAACCATTTCCGCGTAGCAGTTCAGTGATCATCTCCCGTTGGGGAATACTGTCCTCCACCACTAAAACCATGCTCATAATATTCAACAACTCGCAAATTGGCTTCCCTGATGCAATTTTTTGGATTTGATTGGCTGGTCTGAGCAATTACTACAGCTTGCTAACTGAATTGATATCCTGTGCTTTTTAAGGTACCCCAAACCTAGAAAATGCTCGCGATTTGCATCAATTGGTTAACTTGTGATGGCTTTACTGGAACGTGATTGGTGCTGCTAGGCTTAAAATTGCCTCCGAATGAGTTGTGATTGACTAGAAGGTAGACTCGGCTTGGTTGTTCTCATCAATCCCAATATGGGCAATTAAACCAAGGGGTGTTGACTGACCGAGTACAGCCATCATCCGATGATGGCTGAAGTCACGTAAACTTAGCGACGAAATCCTAATTTTGCAAGATTTGGCAGCAGAGATCGCGGTGCTATACCAGTTCTCAGTGATCGGACTCTCGATGCCATCTTGGCAACGCAGGGGAGCCGAGGGGCAGGAGAGCCAGATCTGTAGCCTGGCTTTAGAGCATCGGTGTTAGCGGCTCGTTCAAACCTCTGCACTGCGCTGAGCACGACACCGCCGGTATGAGCCGGTAGAGCGATGAATCCGTCCCTCTGCTGCCACTGTTACAAAAATGCTGAGGGGTTAGTTTCTAACTCTGGATCATCTTTAATCGCCTCAGCCAATAGGATGTCGGGGTTTAAGCGCGACGGGTTGCCCAAGCCCACATACTTTTCAACCAGGGTCAGGAGTTCTTGAGCGCCAAAGGGTTTAGTGAGATAGTCTGTGGCCCCGGCCATGCGAGCTTTGACGCGATCGATAAAGCCATCTTTGCCTGTCAGCATGACGATCGGAGTTTGCCGAAAGCGGGTCGATTGTCGCAACATGGCGCAGAGTTCATAGCCTTCGAGCTCGGGCATCGCAATGTCGCAAAGGATGAGATCTGGCTGCAGTTGAAACAGGAGGCTGAGCGCTCGCAGGGGGTTGCCGATAGAGGTGGCCTCGTAACCATGGCTGTCGAGGATTTGTTCCACGGTTTGGCGAATGGTGAGACCATCATCGACACAGACAATGCGCGGAACTTGGGTGGCATGCCATTCTTCTGGGGCGCTGTCAGCGGCTGACGCGGTGGCCATGTGAGGCAGGTGAATGAGGCCTTGTCGGACGTAGGGGTAGATCGATTTGGCCACTGTAACCACATTGCGGTTGAGATATCGGGCCATCTGCTGCATCGAAGTCTGGCCATCCATCCAACTCAGCAGACGCTTGGTTTTTTCGTCATTGCGATGAATGGGGAGGTCACCCACCACCACTGGGCACTGATGGGGTGACTGGATATGTGGGTAAAACTGGTTCCAAGCCTGAATATGGGTGGTGATGGTGGCGATGAAGGAGCTGATCTCAAAGGTGGTGAGCTGGGGACTGAGACCTGCCGCTAGTTTGAAGACAAAAGAGCCTTGGTGCAGACTCAGCACATCGAAAAGGGTCTCATGTACCATGCCGCTGAGAATAGTGCGCCCCTGCTCGGGGGTGAGGGTGTGATTTTCCAACAGTGCCCAGAGATAGCCATATTCTGGAGAGTTGAAAGTGGCGATCGCGGGCACGTCGATATCTTTGAGAGCCGCTTCTAGGCTATAGCGATGCAAATACTCCCGAAGACGGCTGAGCTGTCCGTCAGTCGTGCCTGCATACACAATCTGACCGTTGAGGAAAAAGATCAGCCAAGACTGGGGCGAATCACTCTGAGCGGTCGATATTGCCGGGCTGGTTGAGGCTGCAGGTGCATAGGCTTCGACATAAAGCTCACCAGTTCTTTGCCCTAGCTCAATGAGCTGCAAGATACTGCGAATGTCAATTTCGGCGAGTTGCCCCTGCATAGGATGTAGCCAGTTCCCGATCAGTGGTGGATAAATTTGAAGGCAACAGCAGCTAAGGAGCTGAGCTGACGGTGGCGATCGCCAGAGAGCACCCCCTCTCATCACCGTCCGCACTGGTTAAGCTGTTGCGAGTGGTCACGAGGGCGAAGTGACTCCCAGAATGCCCACAATCGTATCAGCATATTTGCAGGCTACCCCATCGTCTCCAATGATATGGTCTACTGTGGCTAATGTCGCTAAATCTAACTGCGCTAAATGCCATGGCGGAGTGGAGCGATGGCGTAAGGGCGTCGGTGGTTTAGGCCCATGAGCGGTCGAACGGGGCAGTCGGCGGCAGCGACTCAATGCCCAAGGCTCTCTTGGCAGGGCTCAAAGAGAGCCTTGGGTGGGGGCTTTAGCAGGCAAGGTAGGGCCATCATGACCGAACCTGACACACTGGCCGGTTGGGATCAGAATTGGCGTATACAATTATCGACAGTCGGGATTATGTGGTGCAGGTTTCCCATATCCTGGGCAACATAAGTTAGTTTAAGGGCAGGCGACAGGGGTCGCATACCCGCCGCGAGAACAGGGCGAATTGTAGGTGTCATTGGAAGCGTTACTGATGTTGCGAGTGCAGATTTGGTATTGCAGGTAACGGTTCTTCTGAGTCAAACATCTCAAGGTTATAGGCACCCAGTGACCACGATACGGGAAGAGGAAGACAAGCGTGCTTTATCTGGCTGAGGTTCAAAAAAAGTCTGGTGG
>JBHJJI010000399.1:0-10647 GCA_050042805.1 Leptolyngbyaceae cyanobacterium | reverse complement strand
TAAATTCCTTGCTTCCACACAACCGGGCGCTTCTTCCAACCAGACTCAGGCTCGCTCAAAGAAGTTCCTCCTGCATTGCGCATTATCGCGAGTCTCACACCCCAACGCCTACCCCACCACTCCGCACAATTACTCAATCTTAATCCCCCAATCACTCCCCACAACTCCACTTCATCATTCCTTTATACTGGGAGTCCCTATTTATACTTAATACCCGTAAAACACTCCTCGCCCATTCGTCCCCACAAACACTAACCCGTCAATTTGCTGACTCGCTGTCAAAACATTAGGCTTATTGCCGATCGGCTGCGTCGAGGACGTCAGCTCTTCCCACTGTTCGCCTAAATCCCAGGAGCGAAACAGCCCTTCTTTTTGATCAGTTAGCATGCCATGGATATAAAGTGGCGTTCGTCCTCGAGCGGGCTTACCGAAGGCCAGTAAGTGAGCTGTTTTGACGCTGTCGATCGCACGAAAGCTCTGGCCCGCATCTTCTGAGTAATACAAGCCGCTTTCTCCTAGCGCTAAGCCCAATCGCCCCGGTCGGACGGGGTCGATTTGTAGAATGGGCTGCCAAGCTGATGGCAAGCCCTGACTCAACAACTCAAAATGCTCTCCCCCATCACGGCTCTGATAGACTTCACCGTTATCCGTGGCGTAATAAAACCCTTGATCAAGGGCCGGATCGGCCACCAACGGCTTAGACCAGTTCCAAGGGCCATCGGGGCCATTGGGTAGCCCGGTTGTCGTTTCCCAAGTGCGACCCCGATCGCGACTATATAACGGCGGCTCATCGTCCAGAATCACAACGATGCTGTCGCACGTGGGTGACGCGATCGCCACATCAATTGGCAACTGATCGGTGGGAAAGCTCGGCGACGCTTGCCAAGTGTTGCCAGCATCGGTGGAAACCGCCAATAGATATTGGTCATCCCAGCGGGTGCCCCCAATGCGGACGAAGACGGCAGGATCTTGCTCGCAGTACGCCAAGCCATAGGTATCAGAAATCCGCTGCGACCCTTGCACTCCCAGACGTTTTTGGGGATAGGTCGCCAACGTATCGTCGTGCACAAACCCATCCACATCAGCTAAGCCACTGACTAACAACGGGCCCGTCGGCGGAGCCATCAGTGCAAAAGACACCACTTGCTCATGCCCCGCCACGTAGTTTTTCCAGACCGAGGCGGGGCGATCGAGCTGATCAGTCCGCCAGACACCGTACCAATCGGTGAGCCAGAGCCGCTGAGGATGATGCGGGTCGAGGCGAATTGCGGCAATCGCCGGTTGGGAATTCATAAAATCAGTCCACCAGGGTACCTGACCCTGGAGCCTTCTCGATAACCGCCGCCAAGTGGCACCGCGATCGTGCGACTCAAAAATCTCCGTCTCCCGCTCTTCTTGAGAGCTGACTAACAAGTGATCAGCATCATGGGAATCAAGACTGAGCGCGTTAAAGATCACCTCAGCGCCACCGTGGCGAGGGGGAATTTTTTCCCAGCTTTGATCGCTGTAGCGATAAACCTCATCACCCACCGCGTATAAGCTCTGATCCGTCGCCACCTCAATTTGTTGCACGGCCTGCGGGCTATCTGGCAAGCGCTGCCAACTGCTGCCGCGATCGCGGGAGACATAAATGCCGGTCTCGAAGTGGGTGGCATAGGCAATCGCTGCATCCACAGGATCAAACACAATGCCGGTGATCCCCACGGGGTCATCCGGCACGATCGGGATATCCGTGACTAACTGCCAAGTATCACCGGCATCCGCAGAACGCCACAAGCCGCTCTGACGAGAACCAAACAACAAGTGCGCCGAGTCTTGAGGATCGACCGCCAGTCGAGACCCCAGCCACCGGTTGATTTCATTGCCGCCCATGGGCAATTCGAGGCCCAATTTTTGCCAGGTGACACCGCGATCTCCCGACCGAAAAATCGCCCCTGGGTCATCATCCAGATACTTGCCCGCTGCGATGTAGACCACATCAGGATTGTTGGGATCAAGCGCTAAGGCTTCGCCACCATAGTAGTTTTGCTCAGCCGCCGAGAAGCGATCGGTAATTGGTAGCCAACGCTGCGTCTCCGGCTGCCAACGATAAAATCCCCCCATATCGGTTCTGAGGTAGATCAGATCAGGCTCAACGGGATGAATATAAATACCGGTGACGTAACCACCGCCCCCAATGGGGACGTTCGTCAGTTCTGCGGTCGGCACGATCGGCGCAGCATTGGAAGTCGGCTGCAACCACTTGTGAATTGCCACTGACAGGCCCAACGCCAACAATAAGCTCAGCAGTAGACAACCCACCCTGACTGCGAAACGGCGTCCTTGCATAGCAACCTCGACCTTCCGTAGGAATGCATCAACGGCCTGATGTCGACATTTTTTGTCGTTGCCAGGCCCCCATCAGCTGAGCCACTCCCGATTCGGCTAAGCGATAGAGCGGGTAGGGCAATATTGTCAGCAACCCGGCCCCGCCTAAGACTCGCAGGGTGGGTGCTGGCTCTTGACTCAATATCCGCCAGTCACTGGCGAGCATTTGCTGAGCAAAATGTCGGGCCATGGCTCCATTACGCAAGCGCACAGCCTTGCGCGACAACAGACGAGAACGATAGGCCAGACTCAGCTGGCCCCACTGTTCCACGCGCTCAGGCGCATAGGTCGTAATTTTTTTCAGTACTTGTTGCCAAGATTCAAACTGCTGCACGAGGCTAGCCGATAGCCCTCCCGCATTAATGCGATACAGCGTTAACGGCTCAGCAATGCCCTCGATCTGCCAGTCCGTCAAAAGACAAATGCGTAACCAGCATTCAATATCTTCCGAGCGCCGGAAATCTTCATCAAAATAGAACGTCTCAAGCTGACCATAGCGATCTTGCTGAAAGGCGATCGCCGCCAAAACCGTGCGTCGGATCACCGGCGCTGAACCGTTGCCAATCGGATTGCTGCGAAACAGATATTCGGCAGTGATGCCCTTGATTTGTGTGGTGAGGTACGTGCCCGTCGGTTGGCCCGCTTCATCAATCAGCGCGGAGGGACTAAAACTCAAACCAACATCCGGGTTGTGCTCAAGATGCTCAACATGCTGCTCTAACTTAGTGGGCTCCCACAAATCGTCACCGTCTAAAAACGCGAGATAAGTGCCCTTAGCATGACGAATGCCGGTATTGCGCGCCCCCGCTAAGCCCCGATTTTTTTGGTGCACGATGGTGATGCGGGAGTCCTCGAATTTCTGACAAATCTCGACGCTCTGATCCGGTGATTCATCGTCAACCAGAATCAACTCGAAATTTCCATAGGTCTGATCCAGAACGGATTGCACAGTTTTGGCAATATACGCCTCGACGCCATACACCGGCACAATTACTGAAACTAACGTCATTGCCTATGCTCCCTTATGTCAAAAACCCTTTGCGAGCCACAAAAACGTAGCGCATCGACCACAGCAGATAAGTCGGGACAAAGCAGAAATAAACAGTCACCACAGAGATCGCCACGCCCAGCGCCCCAAACTGGACGCCCACCAGTAAAGACAGACCAAACAGCAGGGTAAAGCCAATATTCCACAGCAAACCAACACCTGACCGATCAACGGCAGTCAATAAATAAAACGACGCCTGATCAAAGGGACGAGGAATCGCCGAAATACAAATCAAGACTAGGATCGGCACTGCAGGAACCCACTCTTCACCAAATACCAGGGGCACGTAAAAACGAGCGGCAGTAGCCTGCAAAATAACGAAGGGAATAATGACAGCAGCGATGGTTTTTAAGCTGCTCAAAAAGGCAGTTTTGAGCTGGCTCAACGTTTCTCTAGCCGCACAGAGATAAGGCAGCAGCGCCGTGGTAATGCTATTTACAATCGTCAAGCTAATGCCTAAACCGGCATTGTAGGCAAAGTAATAAAAGCCCAATTCACGGATGCCGATAAATCGTCCGACGATCAGGTAATCCATATTCTCACGGGCTGTTTGTAGCAGCTGCACGCCGAGGATATTGAAGCCAAACTTGATAATTTCTCCCCAGCGATGAGTGGAAAACCCTTTGGAAGGTCGCCACTTGTGCTTCCGCAGCAAAATAGTATATTCAATGGGAGCAGCAATCACCCTGGGTAAGACGATCGCCCACAGCCCGAACCCTGCCACCGCAAACACAGCGGTCAAAATATTCGCCGTCGTATAGCGGAGAGACTGAGCCATGGCATAGTCTTTAAGGCGATTTTCTCGCTGAATCAGCGACGACTGGATTTGACCCACTGGAACAATCAAAAACGTTATCGCCAGCACACAAATCGGCAAAACTAATCGATCATTATCATAGAACCAGGCCACTGGAAAAGCGAGCGTACACTGGAGCACAAACAAACTGACGAACAACACCAGGTTGAGCCAAAAAGCACTCTCGCTGAGCTCTTCGATTTCGTCATCACTCGCTTGAATCAGCTTGGCATGTAAGCCAAATCTCGTAAACGTGCGAGTAAATTCATAGGTAGTCAATACTAGGGCAGCCAACCCATAGTCTTCCGGCGTTAAAAACCGGGGCAGCATGAGCGTCGCCCCCAGTCTTGAAAAGCGAATCAAAGCTTGAGAAATTCCCAGCCATCCTAAGCTTCGAGCAAATCGATCTTGTAGTTTACGGCCAATAAACTTTCGAGTTCTTTGGAAGAACTGTTTGATTTTTTCCCCAAGGAACATAACTCACTGTAGTCGCAATTTTTATCTCTATCGGCATCGGAAATCACGTCGGATCAATGCCGTCACTGCAGCACCACTGGGGGCTTATCACCCAAGCGCTCAATGAGAGATTTAGCCCAATCCTGAGGCAACGTATTGAGAATGAACAGTTTCACCACCAACCGTTGAGTCTCTCTTTCCAGCAGCGATCGCGGCGAATTGAGAATTGACTTACGCAGCTTTTGAGTCGCGACCGCTAAGTCCTCGCGGCTAGACGAATTGCGCACACACTGCAGGGCCAAATAGCGATATAGCTTACTCAGACTGCGGGGCTTCAAATATTGCAGGTCTTGGGGTGCCTGCGAAAATGCCCGCTCAATCACCGTCAAACCATAGGATTCCATCCGAGGAACGCTGGCTGACATCGCTTGGGAAGATTTTCGATAATAGATCTGATGCTTCTTCACTACCGCAAAATCACAGCGGGCGGCCAGCCTGAGGTAATATTCCCAGTCTTCAACGGAATGCAAATTAGGATCAAACTGGCCCACTGCTTCGACAATAGATCGCCGTACAAGAATGTTAGAGCCGTTAGCAATAAAGTTTCTCACTAACAGCGCCGGATAGACGTCCCCTTCGTGATGCAGGGGAACACAGGCATATAAAAAGTTGTCGTACTCGTCGATGAAGGCCGTCCAGCTGTAGGCAACGCCCGCTTTCTCATTGCGGTTGAGGGCTTTGACTTGACACTCAATTTTGTCTTGAGACCAGAGATCGTCGGCATCGACAAAACTAATAAACTCCCCCGTTGCATTGTCAATGCCTCGGTTTCTAGCCACTGGCAGACCACCATTAGGATAGGAGCACACCTTGATCCGTGGATCCTCAAAAGCTGCAACCACCTCAAGCGTATTATCGGTGGAGCCATCGTTAATCACGATGATTTCGAGATCTTGATAGGTCTGCTTAAGAATAGAGTCCAGAGATCTTGAGATCGTTGCAGCGCCGTTATAAACCGGAATAACAATAGAAACGGTAGACATAAAAACCTCAGATTTAAGAGTGGGTAGCCATCTGCAAACGCGGGTCATCGGATGTATTCGCTAACACCCGATCGGGTTCTTGTAAGCCAATCCCCAACATGACTAACCCTGGCCAAAACATGTAGGCCAGCGTCTCCAGATTTTCGCCAAACGAGAACGCCAGCATCGTGAGAAACACCATCAGACTCACCTGAGAAACCTTGCTACCCTGAGACTTAATCACCAGATCGATCAAGGTATAGGCGGCAGCGAAAAATAACGCCGTGGTGCCCACCAGACCGTGGGTAAAAAGCACGCCAATCCAAGTGTGGTGGCTACCGATGGGCATATCACGGGTTGCTTGTGACCCAGGTGCCTTCATCGCATGCCCCCAAATCGGGGCCTCAGTCCAACGATGGAGGGCAACTCGGGCTAAGACTTCTCGCACGTGGGACGATTCACTGCGTTGACTGTCAAAGTAAATCCTGAGGTCAGTCAGAGCAGTCATAATTCGCGAACTTTGCAAACTAGCTAAAAAGGTAGCGAACGCCGCCCCGAACAGCCACATGGGTCGAGTCAGATTAACCAAACTGAAGCGGGCGATCGGTAACACGACTAAACATAGCTGCCCCAAGCGAGAGGAAGAGCCGATAATCAAAATAACGTTTGCGCCAATCCCCAGCCAACGGAGCACAACATTTTTCTCATAACTGGCCAGCCAGAGATGCACCGTTGCCGCACAGGCTAGGGCCGGCGCCCACGGTGCGAACATTGTGAGGCGACTTTCGCCGGAGATATTTTCGACCGCGTGCAGCGCCACTTCGTAATAAAGGTCGGAAAAGCCGCCAATTGTAGACAGGATAGAAATTGTGTAGAGCGGCATCTCGACCCCGGCATTCATCATGATGAAGGCAACGGGCAAAATGATTAATGTTTGAATCGCCAAAATGCAAATGGCTCGGGACACGATTTGAGGGCGAATCTGGAAGCAACCAATCAGAGGAAAAACTGCCAGCAACGCCCAGGTTCGCATGAAGTTGTTGATGAAAGACTTAATCAGACGGGTGAGACTGGCATCTAGATTCAGCAAACCAACCATCAAGGCGACCAGAATGATCAGCATCGCCACCACCCAAACCCAACCGCCGACGGGAATATGAACACTCGATCGTTTGGCGGGTCTGAGGAAGAAATGATCAAGAATCAAATAGGCCAACAAACCCCAAGCAATCATGGGAACAGCAATAAACTGACTACTCAGGAAAAACAAAAGATAAATACCAACGATTGAGTAGAAAACAACAGCTTCTTGAAAGTTTTGAGGCTTCATATTAAAACGGTTTTTAGCGTTTTCAAAAAGTCAGGTTTAACGTGAAACAAGGCCAGGATTCAGATACTTAGCTGGCATCGGAGTCGCAAACAAAGCAGTCGAAGCGTCAGATCTAAAACAAGTCAGGCTTAGGGAGAGAGTCACGATGTAGAAGTCGGCATCATCAAGGCACCTGCAGAAACCATGAGACATGTAAGCATTGAACGTCAGTGCGAGTTGTTTCCGATGGGGTCAATGCTTACTGATGCTGACATCACTAATCTCAAGGCATTTAATTAAACAGCTTTTTTCGATATAACTTCTCGTTATACTCAGCCTTCAACTATCAGGTAAATTCCCAAAATATTTTCTCATTCTTAGCCTTGGATAGATTATTAGAGCGCCTTTATTAGAGGACTGGAGAAACTGTCATAGACAGACTCTCATTTCTCATGGATATCAAATACGTATTTGTACAGATTTTCTCAATACACTTCTTCATAGTCTGTTCATATACTAGTGGAGAGATGCCTGCAGTGTCTAACGAAACTTTACGCTTCACAGGTTCTTTAAAGTTTCATCGGCCACTCCAACCCGTCAAAACTACTCGCTGCTGACTTTGCCAAATCCCCCCTGTCCAAAGCCCATCCCCACAGGCCAAACCACTGCGTCATGAGCGGAACGAGGTCGCGTCATCATGGAGGCAAAAAATTGCTCTCTCAGGTGAGCGAGATCGCCCTGATGACCAGTACACACAATTTAAGGCAATTGAAGCTTTTTAGACTCAGGACTGCAGACTGTCAAGGCAGCGATCGCTCTCTGGCTAGGGCGATCGCTTAAACGTTGGAAATACGTTGACTTGATTCGCGGCCCGTTTACAGTTCTTTCACAATTACGCTTGGCCATCCTCAAGTGAATAGAGGGGTGTGTCATGGTCACAGCCCCTACTGCGTTTTGAACATGCGGCCCACCGCACCGGTCAAGGCTTCACGGGGCAAAAAGCGGCCCGCATTGACCAAGAGCTGGTTGGTCAACCCCCCAGTCACCACGTTGGACTGCCCATTATCTAAGGCTTGCAACGCATCGCTCACCACCGCTTGGGGCGAGGTATAGTTTTGCCCCACATTTTCCCCTAGGCTGTCGGGAAACTCGGCCGTTTTAAAGAACTGCGTTTTGGTCGGGCCGGGGCAGACGCCGATCACTTTGATGTTGTAGGGTTTGCATTCAAACCAGAGCGCTTCGCTAAAGCTCAACACAAAGGTTTTAGTAGCCGCATACACGGCGAAATAGGGAATAGGTTGAAACGCCGCCGTGGAGGCGATGTTTAAGATGCTGCCAGACTGCCGCTCCTTCATGGTCTGCAAACAACGATAGGTCAGATCCACCAGCACCATCGTATTGAGCTGAATCATGTTGAGATAGGTGCTGAGATCGCCGTCGGCAAATTCGCCATAGGTGCCGAACCCCGCGTTGTTGACGAGCATATCGGGCTGAATCTGCTGCTGCTCCAGCTGAGCGTAGACCTGGGCAGCGGCGTCAGGGGCGGTCAAGTCTTGCACAATAACAGTGGCTTTGACGTGGCGCTGCTGGCTCACGGTATCGGCGATCGCCTGCAGTTTGTCCGGCGATCGCGCCACCAAGACTAAATCGTAGCCGCGTTGGGCCAACTGCTCGGCAAATTCAGCGCCAATCCCAGCTGAAGCCCCTGTAATTAATGCAACTGCCATAGCTTTCCTAATGAGTGTTCAACGCGGTTAGACTCGACGCAATGCTGGCTGTAGCTCAATGAGAGAGCCGTACCCTGCCGCACCGCTAGCGGTACCCTCATCCGTCTCCGTCAGCCTGGCTCTATGGTAAAACCTATTTTCTCTCAGGGAGATCAAGGGTCGGCGCTGACACAACATCTCATGGGTGGAAACATCTTCTGGCGGGGTTTGGCAGTGCCACAGCCCGACGATCGGGACGTTATTTGCGAGCAACTCCGTAATACCGATGATCTAAAACAAGGCGATAGATCTGGCTCCCCTAACCCTCGGCTGCCCGGCATTGCCAAGATTGCATCGGACGTCTGATCACTGAGAGCTGGGATAAGTCCCCTTGAGAATCGTGGCGAGAAGAGTGGCCCAGTCACCATCCCGTTCAGTCACCGCCCCAGCTGCATCACAGCAGAGGCTTGGAAGCAACGGACATCTGTCGCAGCCTTGAGTGATAACGTCTGGATATGCCATGAGAAAATGAGAGCCCGAGCCGAGTGCTCATCCTGCTATGCCTTTGGAAACAACCGCTTTATGCTGACCCTGACTCAAGTTTGGGGCGCTTTGCTCATCTTAGTCCTGTGCCCGCTGCTGGGGGCCTTGCCGCTGACGGATTGGTGGCTCACCCTCCTGACGCATCAGGCGACTCCGCATCCTTGGCATCGCGAGATCGGCATCGCTACGGCCTTTGCTGAGGGGAATCAACTGGTGGGCGGGTTGGCCTGGATCACGGAGTTAGCCAAAGGAGTCGGGACGGTTTGGCTGGCTCGCCACTATTTCCCCACGGATCCCGGTTGGGAAATTATTGCTCTGATGGCATTGGTCATGGGTCGTTACTGGCGATCGCAAGCCGTGGGCACGACCAGCCTGATTGGCGGCGCGTTTGCCCACAACCCCGTGGTGGCAGGTCTGAGTTTTTTGGTCGGCTTTTTGGGCTTCACGTTGTTTCGGGAAAAACAGCAGGGTCGGCTATTGGTATTAGGGCTATTTACGCTGATCACAGCCCTCAGCAACCCCAACGGCATGCGGATCTTGCTGACGGCCAGCCTCTGTGGTCTGCTCGGCTGGATTTATCAAAAAATGCCCGAGGAGCTGGATCAACCGAACCTCGCCACGCGGCTCGAATCGCGGCGACTGTTCGGCTTCTTTCGCAGCGATCGCGCTCTGCTGGCCCTACAAAAACGGTTAGACAAAGGCCAGGTAGGAGCCAAAGCGGCCTCCCTGTCGCAGCTGCTTGGCTGGGGCTATCCGGTGCCGACGGGCTATGTCTTACCCGCTGGCGATGATCCCGCGATGCTGCTGGAGATTACGCGACCGTCGCCGCAGGCTCCCGTCATTGCCCGGTCATCCATCGTGGGCGATCGCCCAGCCGTCTCGTCCAGTGCAGGGCAGTATCCAGCGATTTCTAACCTGACCTCACCAGAAGCGCTGTACGCCGCGATGAATCAGTGCTTCCGCGCCTACAGCCAGGCCAGTGCCCTGCAGTATCGCCGCGATCGTGACCTGCCCGAGGGCAGTCTGGCCGTCATTGTGCAGCAGCAGGTGCAGGGCCTGTGCAGCGGGGTCGCTTTTAGCCGCGATCCCTTTACAGGAGCAGGAGACGCCGTCGTTATTGAAGCACTGCTCGGCCCGGCCGCTTTCGTCACGGCTGGCCAGCGATCGCCCGAGCAGTGGCAAGTCACCCTGCAGCCCGCTGACCGGCCAGATAATCTCGAAAGTCCTGACAGTTGGCGCTTGCCCGAGGCACTCACCCTCGACGTCAAGGGCAGCGGCGAGACCCCGCAGCGGCTGCTGCAAGAAGTGGCCTTTTTAGCTCGCCACCTGGAGCAGCGCTGTGCAGGCATTCCCCAAAATATTGAATGGAGTTTTGACGGCGATCGCCTCTGGCTCCTGCA
>JBHJJI010000398.1:0-11554 GCA_050042805.1 Leptolyngbyaceae cyanobacterium | reverse complement strand
TTTGGGGCCATAGGTCACGTCATGGGTGCCGCCAAAACCACCCAAGATGGAGGCGATCGGGTTGGGAAAATTGCCAAAAGGCACCTGATCGAGTCCCGGCACTTCGCTGATAGCCACCTCTTCCCATCCGGCAACTTCACCACTCGCCGCCTGGTCTAACCCGGGGATATCCCCCAGTGAAAAGTCCTCTAAGACCGCCAGCGGGGTATCGGCCAGCGACAGATCGCCAAAAGAGAGCCCGCCCAATAAGTCGGACGGGCCGCTAATCAACTCGCCAATCGTCTCGCCGCCAAAGTCAGCGAGCGCCCCATTGATATAAGCAGTCGGGTCAAACTCACCGATGCCCAAGTCACCCAACTGGGTCGCCATCCCTTCTAAACCAGGAAGCGCGGCATCATTGAAAATCGCCTGCAGTGGGGCGACATCTTGAAGTTGGAAGTCACCGACTCCAGCAATGCTGGCTAGGGAGCCAAACGTTTGGTTGTCGATGAGTCCAAAGTCAGCCAGCGAGGTGGCCGCTGGATTGATGCCGGTCAAGTTGGCAATATCCGCGAACGAGAACGCCTGAGCATAAAAACTGTTGCCGATATCTCCGAGCGTCAGAACATCGGCAATCCGATCCCCCGCATTCCAACTCTTACCGGTGTCATACCCAATTTCATCCAGCAAGTCACCAGGAATACTCTCGATCCCTCCGGCGACCGGCAACTGTCCTAATCCGGAAAAGGTTTGGGTTCCTAAAGAAGCGTATTCAGGCAATGTTTCCTGAATATACTCTTGCCCTTTTTCATAAAGCTCGCCTTCATCAACCGCCACTGCTGCCTGGACGAAAACGAAAGCCAGGGTAACAACGGCAAAACAGGCTAGGAATAGCCTTAAAATGCTTTTTCTAAAAAGTTCAAAGTGTTGCATTGGGAAACAGGCTGAACGCACAGTCCCAACGCTAAAGACCAAATGTCACTCAAATGTTGCTTTTGGCCAGTAAAACAAAAGTGCAGATTAAGTTATAGGTAAACTTTTGCGCCCAAAAGTAAATCTGGCGTTTACAAATACCGGATTTATTCCAATTCCGGCCCTTTGGACTGACTGACGGATGCGACTTTAGGCACAGCGGGAATCGCAGCGGTGGATTGCTCTAACTGCCGCGACTGTTGCTGCTGAAGAATGGCAAACCCTGCCGCTAAGTTTTGCTCATCTTGAGGCGTTAGCGAGGAGGAAATCTCATCCCCATTTTTAGCGAGGAGCGTGCCACGACCATCCTTCGCTGTCACACACAGGAAATCACCCTCCCGGTCAATCACATAATGACTCCCTTGAATCGTTTGGGTCCCCGTATTGTCGCCATAACACAAGTCGCAAGCCTGGTCTAACATCGCGGCGATCTGACGATGGCTCTCCGGCACTTCGGAGATCGCGTCGGGATTACCATTAGCCCCGGTCGCGTCCGCGTCGGCTCGCCGTTGATCGTAAAACTCATCATGCTTATCAGCAGTAATATCGCTCGTTTCTCGCCGCTGATCAAAGAAGTCGTCATGCGCTTCTGCCGTCTCTGCAACCTGGTCGCGTCCCGCTTCAATTTGCTCGGCATAGTTATCCGCAGTTTCCTCATCCTGTGCGGTCAACTCAACCTGATCAGCGATCGCATCAACCGATTGACCCACCGATGTGGTCGGTTGCACATGGCCAAACTGATCGACCTCAGCCGTAAAGGTTTGCGTCTGACTCTCCCACACATCTGGGTTCGCGGTGGAACTTTCCGCTAAAGTCTGCCCGCCCAAGGCTTCGGCCTGAGAAACCGGAATTTGAACCACCTGTGGGGGAGATACCACTTCTTCAACGGCTTCAGTGGGAGCTGTCGGGGCAGTCTCTACCTCGACAGTCTCAGATTCCACATCCATCGTCTCAACCACTGGCGTCGAGGACTCCTCTGCAGCCGGAGTCGCTGATGGAGCCGCTGATGGCATGACCTCCGCTTCCACAGCCACCGGCGCTTCAGCAGCTCTAGTCGCGGCCACCGATTCGGAGAGCAGATCTAATCGCTGTTTGCCTTCTGCATAGAAGCGCAATTCACGCTCATCACGAACGCTCACAACGACATCCGAAGGCTTGCCGTCAATCACTGTACTGTGTAGGGACTCCACCTCATCTGGACTCAAGGTTGAATGAATTTCTTCCGCCAGTTGCGAGCTGGTGGTCGAGATGGTCTTGGCCTCGGCCCCACTCCCCATCTGCAGATGAATGGTCGGATCTGGATTCTCTGCCGTCCTAATGCCATCGGTCAAAAAGTCGGCCACCTCAACCGTCAGAGCCTCAGTCTGCGCTTGAGGATGAGGCTTCAGATCAAAATTGAGGCTGTTGAACGTCGTTTCGTCATTCCGATAAAACTTCAGCTTGTCATCTGCATAAATCTCAACGACGGGTGCGCCTTCGGAGCGTTCCGGGTCTTGAATCGCTGCCCGCAGCGGTTCAAGAAACTCATCGGACTGACGTTCTAAGACGTCTGGCAGTTGGCTCAAGGGCGACTCTACTTTTTGGTCGCCCACCTGGATGGAGATCTGAGGATCGCGCTCCCCGGATTGGGGTAATTGGCGAGAGCCTTGCATTAAGTTAGCCGCTAGCAGTGCGCCCATAATCAGGCTAGTCGTTTCGCGAGCCGCTCCTTCGGCCCGATCCGCATCGTGCTCTTTAACGCCAGTCACATTTTCCAGAGACATTAGAACACCTCGCTGAATGCGGCTAATGCTTGCGGATCAAGTATCCGGGCTTCCCCGACAGGATTTTCCAAGACGGTCGGGACGGCAACTTCAGCATGACCATCACTGTCTTCATCGCTCGAATTAGGCAACAATTCTTCAGCGATCGCCAGCCGGATCGCAATCTGCTGGCGGCTCATATCATCATCACGCAGCCTTTGCGGAGAGCGGTCAATCAGCTTTTTCAACACCTTCGGCCATCGGCCTGAACTCCATTCCTCTGCGTCGATGTCTTGCTTGGGGATTTTCACCTGGGTGATCAACGGAATGGCGGTCTCGTCTTTGCGGGAGTAGCCAGGGCTAATCAGAACGCACTTGCCGGTCGGCAGCTTATTAAATTGAGCCGGTTCAACAATGGCGCGTTTCTGCAGATGGTCACTGACTGAGCGAGTTGAGCCCCCTTTACCGCCTGTGTTTCGCGACTTCTGCTTAATTGTGACTTCCTCATCACCGATGTAGTCTGAAAACATCTTCGCGCTATCCCCGTCCTGGGGATTGAAAATCGCCTTGGTGGCGCAGCCGCCCAAAATCGCTCTCGATATTTCGCGCTTATAGGCTCGCTCCAACTGAGAAATATTCTGAAAACCCACCATCGTACACAAACCGTCCGAACGGTTCTCATTGAGCCACTGCACCAGGTTAGGCAGGTAAAGCGTAGGCAACTCATCAATCGCCAGGAGTAAGGGGTCTTTGCGTTTCATCGTGACGTTCATCGTCACCATCATGTGCAAGATGGTTGCCATCAAGGGGGCCACGGCATCCCGCCGCCGTCGATCCAGTCCGAGGATGACCAGCTGCTTCCCTTCTAGCTGGATGGGAAGTGTCGTCTCGCCACAGAAAGCAGCAATCAACTCCGGAGCCATAAACCGGCTGAACACCTTGCTCGTTGTCCCAATCACTCCAGCAATCGTCTTTTCGGAATCCTTCAGTTGGAGTAACTGGGAGAAGGCCAGATAGACCCAGTGGCTCATTCGCCAGCTATCGCGCAGTTGCCCCCGTTCACCCATCTCTTTAGAGCTGAGGATACGCTCGGGCAAGTTAGACAGACTGAGAATCGCCGAAGCCGTCATCAAATCAGGCTGCGGCATTCCCTTCGCCAACTGCAAGACCGCCTGGGTGAGCTGGTCACCGGCATCAGCGAAGAATTTATCTTCACTGGAATTGGCCGACAGCGCAAAGTTGCGGTTCATCACCGTCGCAATTTGCCGCGCCATCAACGCATCATCCGCATCCCTCAAAAAGTCCAGTGGATTACAGACTTCGGATTCAGCGAAGCCAGGGGCAAACACCCGCACATCGTAGCCACGCTTGGCGGCATACGCCGCGAGCACTTCGACCTGTGATGGATACTTGAAGTCGTAGACGATCGCCGGGTGGCCTTCGTCTAAGGCCGCGCGAATCACCGGGTTGATGATGGAGAACGTTTTACCCGAACCAGGGGCACCGGCGACCGCAACGCCGCGCTGCACATCGGGCAAAAACAACGTCTTGCCGCCCCCGACAATTTTGCCTTTCTTGTCGCGCTTCGGGGAGCCGACGTAAAGCCCCACAGCATCAGGCTTGCCTGCTTGGATCTGCTTCAGGGCTCGTTTCTTGGCCCTCGATTTCTCTTTGGCTCCGCTCAATGCGCCACGAGCAATCTGACCCGATTTGCTGCCGCCACCAAATACCTTCAAGGCCACAACCACCAGCAGCAGCCCCCCTAAGACGAGGCCATTGGTGCCTTTAAGCGCATCAGTCGCACCGCTCAAAGACTCCAGAACGGAGGAAGCCGGAGAGGCCGATGTAGTTTCTTCCGCTTGCGCCAACACCGGCTCTAAACCCGGCCCCCACTCAAACCTCATCGCTCCTCCTTGCGAAAACGGTGCAGACAATTAGTCCAGCCCCATTGGGCCGTACTTTGGAAAAATCCCACCGGGTCACCTTTGACCGCCCACACAATGAAGCCGACCGTCAACGTAAAAATCAAGCCGACCGAACCACCCGCTGCGACCTTGGCGGTCGTACTCGGCAAGAGCGTATCTACTAGGTTGTCGCCTTCCCCTTCCGCCTCTGCGGGAGCCGCGATGGTCTCAACTGAGGGTTCTGGCTCAGTAGCCTCAAACGTCACGGCCCCCACAAAGATGTTGCTGCCAGCCGGATAGGCAATAAACGGCAGGGGGCCAATGCCATAGGGCGAGCAATCGATTGCCTCCCCCTCAGAGCGACACGTCCGAAAATAGAGCACCGTCTGAAAGTCGTTAGTCGTCACTGTCTGAGGAACGACCAGGAAGGCCCCCCCGAACGGGGTCATGCCCACAGGTTCGCGCCCCTCGTTAATCTGAGCGAGTTCACCGTCACCCCAGCCGCCCACCTGGGAAGTACCCATCGCCCAAGTCAGAGGAACGCGATCATCCTCAAAAGAATCCAGTTGCACCAATAGAGAGGCCGTATCCGCATGAACCGCACTCTCTCCTGATGCCGTCACGACTGACGTAAGGGCGATCTCCCCATCCAAATTGACGCTCTTCGGAAATGACCACAAACTCACATACTCCAGCAGTGGAATTTCCCGAATTGTGGCCTCTTGCCAAGCGGCAAAGGCTTGGAAGGGCGCAATCTCTATGCCCGGCAAATCTTCCAGAGTGTATTGATTGAGATCAACACCCTGGAGACTAATTTCGCCATACTCTGGCACCTGCCGTAAAACCTCCTCCACCGTCAATTGCTTTCTGACGAGCAACGGATCTACACCCAGCAGCAAATCTGCCACTAAGGGCACTTCGTCTAGCGATTCGTTGAGTAAAGCCGGTACGGCCTTCACCAAGGTCGCTAAGGTTTGTCGTTCTAAGAGCTGGAAGTTGCCCAGAGAAACAGTCTCTAAGTCATTGGAGCGGATGCCGAGCTTCTGGCCAATGGCTTCAACGGTCAGCAGCTGTAATTGGAAGTCCTCTTGAAAGTCACCCAGCGTTAGGACATCGAGAATGGAGTCTCCAGCACTCCACTGCACCGCACCCCATTCGCCACTCGTGATGAATCGGGGAAAGTCTTTAAAGGCCAGCACTCGCCAATCAGGAATGACTGCTGATTGGTTGCCGATCTGGAGCAAGCCGAGAGGGAAGTCCACGGGCAGGGAGAAGTCGGCGGCAGAGAGCGACGTGGCGGCTTCTGGCCTTCCCTCTGGTTGAGTCACCTCCAGGGGCACAAGTAACTCATCTTGAGATATCCCATCGGCCTGAGCCAGTAGTGGCCCTGGCAGCAAAATCAATGGGGCGATGGCAAAGATGCTGCAGCGAGCAAACATGACGACCACATTCTTCTAAGGAACAGTAGGTATAAAGGGCGCGATTTCACCGTCAAAAGCGGGAAGCGGCTCATCCAAGTCAACCTCAAACCGAATCTCGTCAGCAGGAGACTCAATCTCAGAGAGCGGCACGATGACAGGCATAGATACCTCAGGCACAGCATCATCAGCCACTTCTATCACCGGAACTGGAGACTCTGGCTCCGTCGCAACGCGCATCGAGGCCGCTGCTAATGCCTCAATCACTGGCACCTCGACGCCGGTCGCCGCTGCTGCCGCTGCGGGCGTTGAGCCCTGCCGAATCAAGGCAATGTAGTCGTTGACTCGCGTCGCCAGCGGCCCGTCTGCCGCAATCTTGCCCTCGCGAATGGCGACCGCTAACCCCGTCTCAATGGCATCCACTGTGACCCCCCCAAAGGGCGCTGCTGACAGGGGAATACGAGGGTCGGCAACGACCGGAGCAGACGGCAGGGTGAGCGCGATCGTCGAATAGTCGGGAGCCCCCGTGTCGTAAAAAATGGGGAACTGATACAGCGTCGTTTGTCGCGACGGGTCGATCGTCGCCACCGTCAGCAAGGTGCGAGCCGTCGCTGGCAACCCGGCGAAATCGACCCCTTCAATGCGACGCAGGTGAATCACCTGAGCCCCACCACTCAGATCGCTGTCCGTATCGACCGTAATCCGACTGGGGTCATCCAACCAGACTCGATAGACGCTCTCCCCCAAGGCTGAAAAGTCAATGTTGGTGCCGCTTCCCGGCCACACCGTTACACTGACGCTGCCCTCAATCGCGGCAGTCGCCGGATGGGTTTGGCGCAGTTGGGCCTGAGCAGGCTGCACATAGCCGACGAGCGCCATCGTCAGCAAACTGGCAGAAATCAAGGCATGAGGAATGCTCCACATAACGCTGTCTCCTAATCCAACTGAAAGGTAAATTCGTCGGTCACGAACACCAACACCTCGGCATTCGCTTCGTGGAACCAAATCCCAGGTCGATCGTCGATGTCCTCAATCCGGTTCAGCACCCGTGTCTGCTCGATGGGCAATACAGCGTCAACCGCTCCTTGAAAAAGGCCCGCCAAAATATTGACCGAACCGTTTTCCACGGTGCTGATACTGGTATCGCCACCAATGACCGTCGTTGCCGAATCAGGGCGATTCAGCAATTCACCGACCGTTCCCAACGCCCCCAGGAGGCCCAGCTGTATCTCAGCTGAGCGAACCCCACCCTCATCGCGGATCTCACTGGCAATCAGGGGATTGCCGTCCTGGCCCGCAATCACAAAGTGGCGATTGGGCAGCGACATTGTTCGCTGTACCCCGTCTTCTGCCGTGACCACATCCGTCACCGCTAGCTCCAGCAGGCCAGACCCCGCAATCACATTCACTTCAGCAACCAGGACTGTGCCTGGAGCCAAAGCCACCGAGCCATCATCGGCATACAGGGGCTCCGTCAGCTCTAGGGCCGTTCGCTGTGATTGCTGCTCATTGGCTAAATCCTGCGCCCAGTAAATCGGGGTTGCCAGTCGCGCTGCCGCGACAGTCCCCGAGGGCACTGTTTTAAGCGTATGTCCTAACAGCGCCGCCGCTTCTTGGGCGTAGGTCAGGTCACTAGCGGTAGGATCTTCTGCCAGTACCGGCACTGCTGGCTCGGAAGGCGGCAGCTGTGCCGTCTCACTGAACTGGGGGATCGCCTGCGGCGATGCCACCTCTGGTGCAGGCGTCGCGGTTATCGATGGCGCAGCAGCGACGCCTGACACGGAGGGCACCTCAGCCGTAGAAGCCCCCTGTCCATAACTGCCCAGCGCTAACAGCGTATTCCACCGCTCTTGTGGATCAACTGGCCTGGAAGCTATCGCCGGTGACAGTGGGGGTGGGGGAGGCAATGCGGCCACAGGCGCAGGGCGCGGCGTGGGAACTGGACGCGACACCGATGTGGGAACTGGACGCGGCGTAGTGACCGGCGTGGGGCGCGGCAGCGGCGGTGCAGTTGCATCCGTCGCCGGTTGCTCTGCCTGGTTTTCCTGGATCGTTTCCACCAGGTCTAGCTGGCGATTTCGTAACGCCAGCACTTCGGCTGGATTCAGCTCTTGGTCAGCCTGGATAGCTAACGACTGCTGCTGGGCTCCCAGCGCATTTTGGGTTTTAAGCTCCCCAATCTGCTCCTCTTGGCGTTGGAGTGCCGCTTCGATCGGATCGACCGGCTCCGCTTCGGCTTCCTCACTGACCACAATATCGACGGCATTGCCGCCCCCAGCCGTCCGCTGCATGGCCCCAAAGACCAGCGCCACCATCAGAAAAGCACTCCCGGCCAACCCAGCCACAAACAGCACTTTAATGAACGGGTTGGCCCATAAAGGGGTTTTCGTCTTGCCCGACTTATCCGCCTTGCCCCCGTCGTCATCGAGATCCTCTGCATCGAGCAAATCAGAGGGCTCCGAGGGTTCCGGAGACACCTCTGCTGGCGAGGCCCCCGGCGACGGCGACTCCTGAAGACCCACCAGCCGCGCCAAATTCTCTGCTGAAGTCGATTCAGGCGTTGCCGTTGCCACTCCCGCTTCTATTAGCTCTCCCCCTGATGAGGAGCCGTTGCCGTTGTCGAGATGTCCCATGCCTGCCTCCTCTACCGCACGATTTCAGTCATTTGCACAATTTGCAGCCCGGAAGACCGGACTTGGTAGACGGCCCTCTGGATGCCCGTCGCCTCATCACCTAACGGATCTGAAGGCGGCTCTACCGCCTTCAACAAAATCTTTTTATTGAATGGAATGGCCAATCCCTGAGGATGCTGAGAATGAAAAATAATTAGGTTGGCAACCACCTCAATTTCCCACTGCCCTGCAGCCAAACGCTTGGGCTCGGACAGTGACTCGATGTTTAAAACACTCTGGGCAGTGCCCGCAAACACATCTGAAGGGGTCATCTCACCCACTTCTGCCAAAAAGGTGGGCCGAAAATCTTCGGCCAGTGCGAAGGAGGCTTGCCAACTCCGGGTCGTGGCCCGAGATTTACCTACCTCAACCCCTTGATCCGTCACCACCTGACCACCACTCGCATCCTGCTGCACCGGATTCCAGGTGAACATCATCGTCAGCGTATCGGCCGTAAACCGGCGAATCGTCTCCGGCGTCCGATCCAAATGATCCATCGACTCCGTGAGAATCGATTCGCCATCCACCGTTTGTACCAGTGTCGGCACGGGTCGATTGGCCAGTCTGGCCGTCACTGTACCCAGAATTAAAATGCCAAGCAGGGATAATCCACTCATCCCCACAGACACCACCACAAACAAAGGCAGCAGGTTTTCAGGAGCCAGAAAGCTTTTCTTTTGTTGAGTCAGTAGGGCCATCAGTCACCTCACTTATATTTGCCGCTGCTGCCGGTGGAGTACCCCACGCCGCCGAGGCGCGTCACCAGCATGGTCGCCATGCCAGCGCTGCCGCTCAGCATGATATTGAAAATCGCCAATCCGCCCCCGGTCGCCAGCCCCAGAGCTAAAGCGGGCGCGAGGATCGCGATCAGCACCAAAAAGCCGTTGGTGTCAAAGGTATTGGCGTTCAAAATCACCACCGCCGCCAATCCGACGATGATGTTGTAGCAGATCTGGGCAAATCCCAAGCTTAGAAAGCCGGTCAGCCACGCAAAGATGGGCTTGCCCCCAAAGGGCAATAGACTCGATGCCACCGCGATCGGGCCGATGAGACCCGTCAACAACATCGATATCTGGATCAGGTTGACAAACGCCCATTGCCAGGACATTAAAAAGGCGTGGATGATCGCCCGATACTGAGAGCCAAAAAAGCCGCCAAAGAATCCGGCTAGCCCTTGCCCCACGCTACCTCCCGAGGTCGAATACGCCTCGGTGGCACCCTGAATTGAACTCGATAAACTATCCAGCCAGGGAAATACGATTCCCGCGCCCGTTGTCACAGCACCGGCAAACCAGTGACTTCTAAAGTCATTCAGGGTGCCTTGAATCTGTTCGTTGGCCGATTCAAGGCACCCGATTTGCTCCTCGCCCAACAGCGACTGACATTGGGCAATTTGAGCACTCACCTCTGCCGTCACCGCACCCTTGGCCATAGCCCCCCGAATCGCTTCTTCCAGCGTGACGTTGAGTAGCGTCACTTCGAGTGTCTGCTCCGCTACCCTGTTCATCTCATTTCTGAGAGTACGGGTCATTCCACCCAGAACTTGCCCCCCATTACTGAGTAGCGTCACGACAATCAGCGGCCAGATCAGGCTACGTAGGGGTTCGCGAAAGTCGCCTTCGTGAACGCCCACATAGACCCAGCGCATCATAAAGAACAGCAGACAGCCCACTGCAAAAATCGTGGCCAGATCATTAATCTGGTCGTACAACGCAGACTGAAATATCTGAGTCCAGTAGAGGCCAAAAATGGCCCCCACATCCTCACTGATCGTCAGCCCCTGATCCAACAGATCAGCGGCTCCCTGCACGGCAAAAAGGGATAAGGGTAACGACAACGACTCCATCGGGTTCCTCCCTAAAACATCAATAAGGTTGAGGAGGACTGAAGCACATCAGCAGCGCCCGCCATTTGCTCAGCATTAGCTCTGCGATTCAGGGCGGATAGCTCCTCAGCCGCCTCGGACTGAACCAAAGCATCAGCCGCAATCTGTTGCCGCAATTGAATGGTTTGCCCATAGGCGGCCACGTCGAGCGACGCGGCCTGGGCATCCATAACCGCCATTTGCTTCATGACATCCTGCGTAACATCGAGTTCTTGGGCAGCGGTGGCCGTATCCACAATGCCGGTTAGGGTTTCATCGGCAGCTGCGACTTCCTCTTGAATCGCCTGCTGGCCTTGTTCACTCAGAAGGGTGTTGGAGAACCCCACTGACGCGGCGCGGGACAATTCTTTGCCCAACGTGTTTCCTAACGCTTGAGGGTTGACATTAAAGCGGTCAGCGCCTTGAGCGCTCAGCGGTGAACCCGCAGACGAGCCAGAAGCCACCGCCTGTTGGAGGGCGGCCTGAGAGGCCAACACATCCGGCACCCCCAATGCCCCCACAATCATCGTTGGAGCCCCCTGAAAGCCCGCTAGCAGATTATTCGTAATGCCGTCAGCAGCAGACGTGGCTAACGTCGTCCAGCTCCCGAAACTATCAGCCAGAGAGGGTAGCGCCAAGTCAATGTCGGCACCGCCACCGCCACCACCTAAGCCACCTAAGCCGCCGAGAATGCCGCCCAGGTCGCCCACTTGGTTCGACCCATCGCCAAAGATTCCACCCAAGCCACCTAAGTCGCCGAGTAGACCACCGAGACTTCCTCCAACAGTGTTGGTGCCATCGCCAAAGATGCCACCCAGGTCACCGCTACCACCCAGCAGCCCGCCTAAGTCGCCTCCAAGAATGCTGCCCAGGTCGCCTAATAGAATGCTGCCAAGGTCGACGAAGAAAAAGCTGCCAACGACGACGACGATAAGGCTGCAGAAATATACACCAGGAAAGAGGCAAAGATATGCAGCAGGAATAGAGAGAGGATAGACAGCCG
>JBHJJI010000397.1:0-11892 GCA_050042805.1 Leptolyngbyaceae cyanobacterium | reverse complement strand
CAGCCTTGGGGGTTAGCCGCTGGTTAGGTGTTGACGCACCTACCAGTGGCGCTAGACCAAATTTTTGGGAAGACAAGCTGCGCGCACACAGCTATAGCTTTGCAATTTAGCGTATCTGGTTTGGCGGGGCAAGCGGGGAAGTGGAGGACGGATGGGGAGTGGGGGAGATGGGGAGTGGGCGTTTCGTTAAGACGATGGAGAATTGTCGGGAGTAGCGGCCAAAATGTGGCGAATCCAGGTTTGTTCTTCTGGGGTGGTGCTGGGTGGCGGGGTATCCCAGTCAAGGCGGAGGGCGTAACCAGCGCGATCGTAAAGCGTATCTAAAATCGGCTTGAGTTCTAAAGTCGGCTCGTCGTCGCCCCCTTTGAGAGGCAGCGCGAAAGCTGGTATGGGATCAGGCAGATCAAACCCATATAACTGGGCTTGGGGACGACTTTCGCAGCGACTGATCAAGATCCGGTAATGAGTGGCCTGTGACACATTCTCAATGGGGAGCGCCGCGCCCGCTCTTAGCAGATCAATTTCGACGAGATGGCTGGCACTGCTGCGCACCTGCTGGCGTTTACGGAGATAGGCGTCGCGCCCCTCGCCGGGACGTTTATTCGTGGGTGACAACAGCTCCAGTGCGGTTATTACCGCCCCGGTGGTCGTTTCCCGAATTTCTAAATAGCGCTCTCGAACTTCTTCTGCCAGCGGAATGGTCACAGTCTGGGGCACATCGGGGTGGGGCAAGGTGGCACCGCGGGCGGGGACTGGCGATGAGGCGCGATCGCGTTCCGGTTGAGCCACAACTGACACATCCGGAATGCCGACGAGTAAGCTATCGGTCGGCGTGTTTAGGTAAGTCCGCTGCTCGATCGCGACATAGTAATCAGGCAACAGTGCCGGGCCAAGCGCATCTGCTATGCCCACGATTAAGCGACTGTGAACTTCGGGCCACAGGGTTGGCGCTTCTAAATAGGGATCCATTCCAGGGAACGGCGAGGGCATTGCGTTATTGAGAATTGAGTAAGTCTGCCTGCAATTAGTTTACTGAACCTCGTCAAGGATCAGCGGTGGGGTCTACCGGGTGTCGTTGATGAGGCTCGCGGAAGCAGCACAAAAGCGGCTAGCGCATCCGCTCAGCTAAAGGCAGAGTGATAGGGCGGGTATGGTTGCTGCCGATCAGACCAGACTATTGCAAACTGAGGCGGGGCCAGTGTCCCTGCCCCCCAACGACTTGCCGAGTGATGACCCCCCCTGGGAAAGCTACCTGCATTTGCAGCAGATGATGCTGTTGTTGAACTGTCTGGATTAGTTGTGGCGCGATGGTCGAAAGACCGGCCCAGAAGGCCATCGCACCGACTATTTTGCCGCAGGCAACCTGACAATCTATTACAACGCTCGCAAACTCAAGTCTAAAGACTTTCGGGGGCCAGACTTTTTTGTCGTGCTGGGCACCGAAAAGCGACCTCGCAAGAGCTGGATGGTGTGGGAAGAAGAGGGCCGCTATCCCAACGTAATTGTGGAATTGCTGTCGCACAGCACGGCCAACAGCGATCGCGGCTTAAAAAAAGAGATTTACCAATCCACTTTTCGCACGCCAGAATATTTCTGGTTCAGCCCGGATACGCTGGAGTTTCAAGGATTCATGCTGGAGCGGGGCGTCTATCATCCCATCATCCCCAATGAGCAGGGTCACTATTTGAGCGAGCAACTACAGCTCTTTTTAGGCGTTTACGAAGAGCAGCTACGCTTTTTTGCGACGGACGGACAATTGTTGCCAACCCCCAAGGAGGCGGCAATGGAGTCAAGCCAACGGGCTGCAACAGAACAGTTACGCAACGAAAAGCTGACGGCGAAGCTCCGCGAACTCGGCGTTGACCCCGACGCGCTATCGGCAGACTAAATCGGCGAGACCGCAGGGGCGATTCACTTCCGGCAAGGCTCCGGCAACGCCTGCAATCTGCTCAGGTTGCCTATAATTGCAGCGTCATCGCGCAAGAGACATCAATGGACTGGCTTTCGCACCTGTTGGGCAATCATCCGTGGCTGCATTTAGTGGCTCAAACGACCGCTGACGAACTTGAGTTCTTAAAGGCTCAATATGCCAATCTTGACACGACGTTTGAGCGCTACCTTGGCCTCATCGAGCGCGCCTTAACGATCGCCGGTATTGCGGTTACAGCCGTGCTGGCGGTGGCAGCCTGGTTGTTTCGCAAAAGTCTGTCTGAGTTTCACCAGACGTTGCAAGGCGTCAATGCCGAGGTCGAGAAAACGGTGCGCCAGCAGGTCGAAACAGCGGTGGTCAATAGCATTCAAAATCAGCAGGCAGCGATTGAGACAGCGGTGCAGCAGCGGGTGCAGCGAGAGGTTGGCCTTGTGGTGCGGAATCGCATCGATCGCTTAGAAGATGTGCTGAAGCGAGAGGCCATCTTGAGCACCATCAAAGTGGATTACATTTTGCCGGTGTCAGAGCCTCAGGCTTGGCCGCAAAATCTCGGTTTTTTGTTAAAGGTGCTGGAGAGTCGCGGGTTTCAGACGCTGCCTCGATTTATTCCAGCTTTTAAAGCTGCAGCCAGGGCTCAAGATATGCCGATGCTCACCGGAGATGTCGTAGTTCTCGATTTAGAGAATGCTCAGGTCAGTGACGAGCAACGGGATAGCATTATCCGTTGGGTCGCCCAAAAGGTGCCGTTTCAGCGATCTACGTTAGTGGTCTACTCCACAGGTCGCCACCCAGCCATTAATGAATTGCCTGCCGCTGGCCACTATTGCGTCGGGGCCAACAGTCCGCTATCGCTGGTCGGTCACGCAGTGAACGCGGCCTACATTGCCGATGTCATTAAGCGAGGATAATCTTGCCTGGTTCAAAGCATTCTATGTGTGGCCACAAGCCTGCCTGCGGAAACAGTTGTTGAGGGGGCAGGCTGACCCCAGGAAAGTGAGTATCTTTGACCGCTCTATTACCTCGATACGTCACCGGCAACGTATCAGGCTCAAAGACGGTAATCGTTTTGGCGATCGGATCAACAATCCCAACCCGAACGACACCGGCTGTCATGTAGTCCGTGGCTTTTTCGGCTAAGGTGCCGAAGGCTTGAGCGGGGGAGATGATCTCAACGGCAAGATCTATGGGTATTGGGCAGGCCACATCAGCAAGATTCAGCGGGCAGGCGATTTTCCTCCGGAAACGCTTTGCGATCACCATAAACAAATGACAGGTCAGGCACGGGCACCCAATCCCGATTGTGGCGGGTGAGTTGCACGGCCCGCTCGACGCCAATCTCGCCCTGATCTTCACCCCAACTTTCCAAAATTCGCAGCAGCGCCCGCTGGGTTTTAGAGTGCAAGCGTTTGGGAGCTACCTTGGGAATCACCTGTCTGTCAATCAGTTCGTACAGTTCGTAGAGATCGCTGGCCTCCGGCGAAGCTAAGAAGCCCTCCAGGCTGAGGTTGGTTTGAGGGGAATGAACCACGGCTGGAGTCCTAAGTTGACCTGATTCGGGATAAAGGCATCAGGTATGCTGACCTGCCTGTTGAGGCGACAGTCCCCTCTGGGCAGGGGGTGCCAAAGGCGGGGGGGGTGGCGATCCTCCCGCTGAGCTTAGTTCAACCCACCCCATCAGCCCCTCCCCAGAGGGGAAAGAAGCGGGGGTTTGGCTTAACCCGAACTGGCGTCGAGTTAGGAGCGATCGCTGGCCTTCAGCGTATCGCCCTGCCGCTAAAGGATAGCGTGCAAATCTCGCTGAGTAGTCCAGATCTCAGGGCGATTGCAGGCGACGATGCGTTCAACACAGCGGTTGCAGAGTCCGGCGATGAGCAGACTGTCGTCGTCGGTCAAGATTTGCTCTAAACGCAGGCGCAATTGTTCGCGATCGCGCGCCGTTAACCGCACCCGAAAGATGGAATATTGCAGCGATTCACCATAGCCCTTCAAGACTTTGTAGGCTTTGCGCCAGCGTTTGGCATCGCGGATGTCGTAGCAAATCAGATAATCATGTTTGGTTGTGCCCATGGTGTTTAGGAGGTGGGGAGTGGGGGAGTGGGGGAGAGTTTTTTGAACAAGCGGGCTTTAGCGCAGGATGAGTTGACCGAAGAGGCCACCTTCGCCCGTCCATTCTTTTTCTAGTAGCCGGACTTCGAGTTCGATTAAGCGGCGATAGGTGAGGGAGTATTGAATGACGGGATGTTTCCAGGTTTCGGCTTTGCGCTGTTCATAGAAGCTGATCAGCTTGCGGCGACCAGAGTCACTGAGCCAGACGCGATCGCTGCTGATATCAAAGTCGTCGTCGGCATCCCACTGGTGGCGGTTGATGGCGGCCATGATCGGCATATCCACCAGCGGCACGCGAAAGATTTCCATCAAGTCCAGCGCCAGGGGCGAGACCTGACGTTGAGGCTGGTGATAAAACCCGAGGGCCGGTTCTAGCCCGACGGTGAGGATGGCGTTCATGACATCCTTTAGCAATAAGGCATAGCCAAACCCCAGCATGGCGTTGAAGCGATCTTTGGGGGGGCGGCGATTGCGCCCGGTAAAGTGAAAGGCCGTCGCCGTCTCGGAGAGCAGTTCAGGCAGAGCCCCAAAATAGAGGGCAGCCAGGTTGCCTTCTAGCCCGAGCAGGGTCGATAGCGAGTTGGCTTGGGGAATCTGCTTGAGTAACCGCTGCATCTGGGCGATCGCTTTGACCAAGGCGGCTTTGGCTACTTTGCTATGACGTTGCCCCCGCATCAAAAACTGGCGTTGACTTTGCCCGCGACAGGTAACGAGCTGCTGGGCTAAAGAGAGGCAGCGGTCGGGTTGGGTTAACGCCTGATACTGCCGGAGCCGCCGCTGAATGTGCGGCTCGTAGGGGCGAAAGCTGCCGACATAGCGTCCGCTGCCGGAGAGGTAGTGAATGCCAATGTCTTGCTCGGCGCAGAAGTAAAGGGTTTGGGTGGAAATTTGGACGTAGCCATGCAGCACCAATTGCCCAATCTGCCGGGAGGGCAGCAGTTTGACGGTGCCGTCGCGTTTGGTGACTTTGATTTGGTCGCCGCTTTTGCCAATGCGAGTACCGGCTTCGGTGACGTGAATGATGGTGCGTTCGTCATCTTCGGGAAACAGGCGCAGGGCGGGTGCGGAGCCGCCTTGGGCGAGACGGGCTTCTTCGGGTAGGCAGACGGGCGCAGCGGAGCAACCATCGCAGCGATGTCGCTGGTCAGTTACGGGGGGGCGCTGGGATATCGTCTGGAGCGATCGCGCCTGGGCGACTGCGTCTTTAACGGCTTGCCGTCCTGCGGCATCGATGGGCACTGTGATCAGCATATTATCGGTGTGATATTGAATGCGGCCTTCGGTGATGGGGATGCCGAGTTCGGCTTCTAGCAAACAGGCATAAGCAAGAATTTGAAGGCGATCGTTTTCCCAGGCTTGGGGCTGATGGTTTGCGTCGCGATCGCTGCGGCCTTTTTTATGCTCGTAGGGAATCGTTTTGCCTGCAATGGTTTTGAGGGCATCAACGCGGCCCCGCAAACCGAGGGCGGTGTTTTCTAAGGTCAGTTGCTGCCAGTCGCCATCTGCAGTTTTTGCAAGCTCGGCGTGGAGTCGCAGCCCGGCATACATCTCGGCGGTGGTTTCGCGACTGCCTTCGATTTCTTGCAAATAATAAAGCCGAGGACAATAGCTCAGGGCATTAAGCGCGCTGACGTTGATCGGCTCGGGAGACGGCACCGTGGCATCTTGAGCTGGCATGGCAGAAAGATTAGAAAGTGTTTGATCGCCGTTTTAGAAGGCTCAAATTGCTTGATGCTTTAAGCCTTGAGTAAATGCCCTGGTATTGCTATGAACCCCAAGCGGCTACTCAAAATTAGCCTGTAAAAGCACGGCTTTTTAACTGCTAATACAATCGTACGTCCCGAAGATTATCGAAGTTCAAGCGATCTATTTTGACTCTCCGCCGAAAAAGAAACGCGCTAATTGATGCATGCATCAATTAGCGCGTTTCTTTTTCGGCGGAGAGTCAAAATAGATCGCTTGAACTTCGATAATCTTCGGGACGTACGATTGTATTAGCAGTTAAAAAGCCGTGCTTTTACAGGCTAATTTTGAGTAGCCGCTTGGGGTTCATAGCAATACCAGGGCATTTACTCAAGGCTTAAAGCATCAAGCAATTTGAGCCTTCTAAAACGGCGATCAAACACTTTCTAATCTTTCTGCCATGCCAGCTCAAGATGCCACGGTGCCGTCTCCCGAGCCGATCAACGTCAGCGCGCTTAATGCCCTGAGCTATTGTCCTCGGCTTTATTATTTGCAAGAAATCGAAGGCAGTCGCGAAACCACCGCCGAGATGTATGCCGGGCTGCGACTCCACGCCGAGCTTGCAAAAACTGCAGATGGCGACTGGCAGCAACTGACCTTAGAAAACACCGCCCTCGGTTTGCGGGGCCGCGTTGATGCCCTCAAAACCATTGCAGGCAAAACGATTCCCTACGAGCATAAAAAAGGCCGCAGCGATCGCGACGCAAACCATCAGCCCCAAGCCTGGGAAAACGATCGCCTTCAAATTCTTGCTTATGCCTGTTTGCTAGAAGCCGAACTCGGCATCCCCATCACCGAAGGCCGCATTCAATATCACACCGATAATATGCTGATCACAGTGCCCATCGATGCCGCAGGACGGCAAGCCGTTAAAGACGCAGTCGCCCAGGCGCGATCGCTCCAGACGATATCCCAGCGCCCCCCCGTAACTGACCAGCGACATCGCTGCGATGGTTGCTCCGCTGCGCCCGTCTGCCTACCCGAAGAAGCCCGTCTCGCCCAAGGCGGCTCCGCACCCGCCCTGCGCCTGTTTCCCGAAGATGACGAACGCACCATCATTCACGTCACCGAAGCCGGTACTCGCATTGGCAAAAGCGGCGACCAAATCAAAGTCACCAAACGCGACGGCACCGTCAAACTGCTGCCCTCCCGGCAGATTGGGCAATTGGTGCTGCATGGCTACGTCCAAATTTCCACCCAAACCCTTTACTTCTGCGCCGAGCAAGACATTGGCATTCACTACCTCTCCGGCAGCGGACGCTATGTCGGCAGCTTTCGCCCCTACGAGCCGCACATTCAGCGGCGGCTCCGGCAGTATCAGGCGTTAACCCAACCCGACCGCTGCCTCTCTTTAGCCCAGCAGCTCGTTACCTGTCGCGGGCAAAGTCAACGCCAGTTTTTGATGCGGGGGCAACGTCATAGCAAAGTAGCCAAAGCCGCCTTGGTCAAAGCGATCGCCCAGATGCAGCGGTTACTCAAGCAGATTCCCCAAGCCAACTCGCTATCGACCCTGCTCGGGCTAGAAGGCAACCTGGCTGCCCTCTATTTTGGGGCTCTGCCTGAACTGCTCTCCGAGACGGCGACGGCCTTTCACTTTACCGGGCGCAATCGCCGCCCCCCCAAAGATCGCTTCAACGCCATGCTGGGGTTTGGCTATGCCTTATTGCTAAAGGATGTCATGAACGCCATCCTCACCGTCGGGCTAGAACCGGCCCTCGGGTTTTATCACCAGCCTCAACGTCAGGTCTCGCCCCTGGCGCTGGACTTGATGGAAATCTTTCGCGTGCCGCTGGTGGATATGCCGATCATGGCCGCCATCAACCGCCACCAGTGGGATGCCGACGACGACTTTGATATCAGCAGCGATCGCGTCTGGCTCAGTGACTCTGGTCGCCGCAAGCTGATCAGCTTCTATGAACAGCGCAAAGCCGAAACCTGGAAACATCCCGTCATTCAATACTCCCTCACCTATCGCCGCTTAATCGAACTCGAAGTCCGGCTACTAGAAAAAGAATGGACGGGCGAAGGTGGCCTCTTCGGTCAACTCATCCTGCGCTAAAGCCCGCTTGTTCAAAAAACTCTCCCCCACTCCCCCACTCCCCACCTCCTAAACACCATGGGCACAACCAAACATGATTATCTGATTTGCTACGACATCCGCGATGCCAAACGCTGGCGCAAAGCCTACAAAGTCTTGAAGGGCTATGGTGAATCGCTGCAATATTCCATCTTTCGGGTGCGGTTAACGGCGCGCGATCGCGAACAATTGCGCCTGCGTTTAGAGCAAATCTTGACCGACGACGACAGTCTGCTCATCGCCGGACTCTGCAACCGCTGTGTTGAACGCATCGTCGCCTGCAATCGCCCTGAGATCTGGACTACTCAGCGAGATTTGCACGCTATCCTTTAGCGGCAGGGCGATACGCTGAAGGCCAGCGATCGCTCCTAACTCGACGCCAGTTCGGGTTAAGCCAAACCCCCGCTTCTTTCCCCTCTGGGGAGGGGCTGATGGGGTGGGTTGAACTAAGCTCAGCGGGAGGATCGCCACCCCCCCCGCCTTTGGCACCCCCTGCCCAGAGGGGACTGTCGCCTCAACAGGCAGGTCAGCATACCTGATGCCTTTATCCCGAATCAGGTCAACTTAGGACTCCAGCCGTGGTTCATTCCCCTCAAACCAACCTCAGCCTGGAGGGCTTCTTAGCTTCGCCGGAGGCCAGCGATCTCTACGAACTGTACGAACTGATTGACAGACAGGTGATTCCCAAGGTAGCTCCCAAACGCTTGCACTCTAAAACCCAGCGGGCGCTGCTGCGAATTTTGGAAAGTTGGGGTGAAGATCAGGGCGAGATTGGCGTCGAGCGGGCCGTGCAACTCACCCGCCACAATCGGGATTGGGTGCCCGTGCCTGACCTGTCATTTGTTTATGGTGATCGCAAAGCGTTTCCGGAGGAAAATCGCCTGCCCGCTGAATCTTGCTGATGTGGCCTGCCCAATACCCATAGATCTTGCCGTTGAGATCATCTCCCCCGCTCAAGCCTTCGGCACCTTAGCCGAAAAAGCCACGGACTACATGACAGCCGGTGTCGTTCGGGTTGGGATTGTTGATCCGATCGCCAAAACGATTACCGTCTTTGAGCCTGATACGTTGCCGGTGACGTATCGAGGTAATAGAGCGGTCAAAGATACTCACTTTCCTGGGGTCAGCCTGCCCCCTCAACAACTGTTTCCGCAGGCAGGCTTGTGGCCACACATAGAATGCTTTGAACCAGGCAAGATTATCCTCGCTTAATGACATCGGCAATGTAGGCCGCGTTCACTGCGTGACCGACCAGCGATAGCGGACTGTTGGCCCCGACGCAATAGTGGCCAGCGGCAGGCAATTCATTAATGGCTGGGTGGCGACCTGTGGAGTAGACCACTAACGTAGATCGCTGAAACGGCACCTTTTGGGCGACCCAACGGATAATGCTATCCCGTTGCTCGTCACTGACCTGAGCATTCTCTAAATCGAGAACTACGACATCTCCGGTGAGCATCGGCATATCTTGAGCCCTGGCTGCAGCTTTAAAAGCTGGAATAAATCGAGGCAGCGTCTGAAACCCGCGACTCTCCAGCACCTTTAACAAAAAACCGAGATTTTGCGGCCAAGCCTGAGGCTCTGACACCGGCAAAATGTAATCCACTTTGATGGTGCTCAAGATGGCCTCTCGCTTCAGCACATCTTCTAAGCGATCGATGCGATTCCGCACCACAAGGCCAACCTCTCGCTGCACCCGCTGCTGCACCGCTGTCTCAATCGCTGCCTGCTGATTTTGAATGCTATTGACCACCGCTGTTTCGACCTGCTGGCGCACCGTTTTCTCGACCTCGGCATTGACGCCTTGCAACGTCTGGTGAAACTCAGACAGACTTTTGCGAAACAACCAGGCTGCCACCGCCAGCACGGCTGTAACCGCAATACCGGCGATCGTTAAGGCGCGCTCGATGAGGCCAAGGTAGCGCTCAAACGTCGTGTCAAGATTGGCATATTGAGCCTTTAAGAACTCAAGTTCGTCAGCGGTCGTTTGAGCCACTAAATGCAGCCACGGATGATTGCCCAACAGGTGCGAAAGCCAGTCCATTGATGTCTCTTGCGCGATGACGCTGCAATTATAGGCAACCTGAGCAGATTGCAGGCGTTGCCGGAGCCTTGCCGGAAGTGAATCGCCCCTGCGGTCTCGCCGATTTAGTCTGCCGATAGCGCGTCGGGGTCAACGCCGAGTTCGCGGAGCTTCGCCGTCAGCTTTTCGTTGCGTAACTGTTCTGTTGCAGCCCGTTGGCTTGACTCCATTGCCGCCTCCTTGGGGGTTGGCAACAATTGTCCGTCCGTCGCAAAAAAGCGTAGCTGCTCTTCGTAAACGCCTAAAAAGAGCTGTAGTTGCTCGCTCAAATAGTGACCCTGCTCATTGGGGATGATGGGATGATAGACGCCCCGCTCCAGCATGAATCCTTGAAACTCCAGCGTATCCGGGCTGAACCAGAAATATTCTGGCGTGCGAAAAGTGGATTGGTAAATCTCTTTTTTTAAGCCGCGATCGCTGTTGGCCGTGCTGTGCGACAGCAATTCCACAATTACGTTGGGATAGCGGCCCTCTTCTTCCCACACCATCCAGCTCTTGCGAGGTCGCTTTTCGGTGCCCAGCACGACAAAAAAGTCTGGCCCCCGAAAGTCTTTAGACTTGAGTTTGCGAGCGTTGTAATAGATTGTCAGGTTGCCTGCGGCAAAATAGTCGGTGCGATGGCCTTCTGGGCCGGTCTTTCGACCATCGCGCCACAACTAATCCAGACAGTTCAACAACAGCATCATCTGCTGCAAATGCAGGTAGCTTTCCCAGGGGGGGTCATCACTCGGCAAGTCGTTGGGGGGCAGGGACACTGGCCCCGCCTCAGTTTGCAATAGTCTGGTCTGATCGGCAGCAACCATACCCGCCCTATCACTCTGCCTTTAGCTGAGCGGATGCGCTAGCCGCTTTTGTGCTGCTTCCGCGAGCCTCATCAACGACACCCGGTAGACCCCACCGCTGATCCTTGACGAGGTTCAGTAAACTAATTGCAGGCAGACTTACTCAATTCTCAATAACGCAATGCCCTCGCCGTTCCCTGGAATGGATCCCTATTTAGAAGCGCCAACCCTGTGGCCCGAAGTTCACAGTCGCTTAATCGTGGGCATAGCAGATGCGCTTGGCCCGGCACTGTTGCCTGATTACTATGTCGCGATCGAGCAGCGGACTTACCTAAACACGCCGACCGATAGCTTACTCGTCGGCATTCCGGATGTGTCAGTTGTGGCTCAACCGGAACGCGATCGCGCCTCATCGCCAGTCCCCGCCCGCGGTGCCACCTTGCCCCACCCCGATGTGCCCCAGACTGTGACCATTCCGCTGGCAGAAGAAGTTCGAGAGCGCTATTTAGAAATTCGGGAAACGACCACCGGGGCGGTAATAACCGCACTGGAGCTGTTGTCACCCACGAATAAACGTCCCGGCGAGGGGCGCGACGCCTATCTCCGTAAACGCCAGCAGGTGCGCAGCAGTGCCAGCCATCTCGTCGAAATTGATCTGCTAAGAGCGGGCGCGGCGCTCCCCATTGAGAATGTGTCACAGGCCACTCATTACCGGATCTTGATCAGTCGCTGCGAAAGTCGTCCCCAAGCCCAGTTATATGGGTTTGATCTGCCTGATCCCATACCAGCTTTCGCGCTGCCTCTCAAAGGGGGCGACGACGAGCCGACTTTAGAACTCAAGCCGATTTTAGATACGCTTTACGATCGCGCTGGTTACGCCCTCCGCCTTGACTGGGATACCCCGCCACCCAGCACCACCCCAGAAGAACAAACCTGGATTCGCCACATTTTGGCCGCTACTCCCGACAATTCTCCATCGTCTTAACGAAACGCCCACTCCCCATCTCCCCCACTCCCCATCCGTCCTCCACTTCCCCGCTTGCCCCGCCAAACCAGATACGCTAAATTGCAAAGCTATAGCTGTGTGCGCGCAGCTTGTCTTCCCAAAAATTTGGTCTAGCGCCACTGGTAGGTGCGTCAACACCTAACCAGCGGCTAACCCCCAAGGCTG
>JBHJJI010000396.1:0-7853 GCA_050042805.1 Leptolyngbyaceae cyanobacterium | reverse complement strand
CCCTGATCGTTCTAGCTCAGTCCGGGCGTAATCTTGTTGAGTTGTCTTGATTGGGCTGCGGTGCTTTGAGAAACTTTTCTCAAGCTGGTTTATGACTCACTGAGGAGCTGGGTGAAGCAGTCGTCTCTGGGAGAGAGGCATACCGTATTGGCCTCACCGACGAATGGCTCGAGTAACGTCACAGCCCGTCACAGGAGTGTCAGAAAAAGTGCAGTTTCTTAAATCCGCCTGGCGAAACGAAGTGGAAGCGTGAGATTTTAACAATCGCCCTCCATCCCATAAATTGCCAACCGTGACCCCGCCGAACACCATGGCCAACGCCGCGATCGCTAGGCCGCTGCCCCAAGTGCCGGTCGTGAATAGATTGCTGCCACTGACCCACAGCAAAAAGGACAAACCATAGGCCGCGATCGCCCCGAGCAGCCCCACGATCGACGCCACTAGCGGGGTGCGAATGAGTCGGGTCACCAGACTGCCCAAGAGACCGCAGGCGATCGCCCCCACCAGCGCCCATGTCGGACTATTGTCAGTGAGTCGTCCCCCATAAAAGAAGCCCATTAGTGCCGCGATCGCGAGGCCCGCAAGCGGTTGAGCCAGAGTCGCCATGCGCCAGGATAGTCGCCGTAAAAAGGTACTGATTGCCGCGATCGCCAACGCGATATGCAGCGCCACCACGTAGGGCCAAGCCGCCTGGCCGGGCAACGTGCCCAGAGTGCCAAACACCAGGGAACTGACCGCATGGAACATGAGCGCCCCGAGCAGCGCTAACAGCAGGCTGGCGATCGCCCAGCGCTGGGGTAGATAGCCCGTGCGACACCGCACAAAGGTGGCCCCCCGCAAGTCCGCCTGGGAAAAGTCACAGCCCCGCAGATCACAGTCAGCAAAGTACGCGTTTTGTAGCGTTTGCTGACGAAACGAGCGCTGCCGCAGGTCTTGGTTGATAAAACTAGGAGGAGGCGAAACCATAGCGAGTGGATAACCGTGAGCCGTACCCGAACAGTCTGGCTGAGTTGGAGTTTGGGGATAGCCGGACTCATGATACCGTTGCTGCTCTACAGTATTGCTCAAGGGCTGCGCCCCCTCCGAACACCGGCAGCGGCGAGGCTGTTTGCGGGCATCACCTATGAACGAGAGATTGCCGAGCAGCCCTGGCCGCAAGTCATCCATATCGTCACGATTGACCTGGATGAGGCAGGGGTGGACGTGTTGGTCAGTCCCGGTACGGCGGCCGCTGTCGAAGGTGAGCCAGCAGAGTTTGAAACGATCGCGCTGACCACGTCAGATTTTTTGGCCCAAAACGATCTGGATCTGGCCATCAATGCCAACTTTTTTGCCCCCTTTTCTGAAACGACACCGTGGAATTTTTATCCGGGGCCGGGGGACGAGACGCGGGTACTCGGCACGGCCATCTCCAATGGGGAGGCCTATTCTCTTCCTGAGTCCGCATGGCCCGCCCTCTGTTTTGGGCCGGATAATCGGGCGCAGATCGCCCCTGAGGGCACCTGCCCGGACGGCACCCAGCAGGCGATCGCGAGCAAACAGCAGCTCGTCTCAGCTGGAGCACCCGTGCCGATTCAAGAAAAAGATACGCCCTACGCGCGGGTGATGGCAGCGGTCAATGCTCGGGGCGATCGCCTGTGGCTGGTGATTGTGGATGGCAAGCAACCGGGCTACAGCGTCGGGGCGACGCTGGCCCAACTGACCGAAATCGCCCTGCGTCTGGAAGCGGCGGCGGCGATTAATCTCGATGGCGGCGGTTCCACCACGCTGGTCATCAACACCCCAACCGGGCCGCGTACCCTCAATGCCCCGATTCATACCAAGCTGCCGATGCGACAGCGCCCGGTGGCGAATCATCTCGGCTTTCGCGCCCCCTCAGGGGAGCCCGATTTGTAGTCTTGTTTCAGCTCCAAAACTCGTCTAGATTGACCGTCTCAATCTCCTGTTGGACTTCCTGAAAATAGCTGCTGGAGGTCAACGTGGCGACTTCGTGCTCTCGCTTTTGCTGATCAATTTCGATTTTCAAGTCCTCTAACTGCTGGCGTAACTTGGCTTCTCGCTGTTTACGCTCAGAGATGTCTTGCACGATGCCTTCGTAAAACAGCACGTGGCCCGCATCGTCGCGCACCACGCGGGCATCAATTTGGGTCCAAATAATGCTGCCATCTTTGCAAAAGCAGCGATATTCAAAATCTTGAACCGCATCCTGAGTTTTCAGCAAGACTTTGAACTGTTGCCGTTGGGCCGGATCCACATAAAGCTGTTCGCTGATGTCCTCAATGCTTTGAATCATCTCCTCGGGCGAATCGTAGCCATAAATCTGGGCCAGGGCCGGATTGACGTTGATGAAGCGGCCTTCTGGACTGGACTGAAAAATTCCTTCCAGGGCATTTTCAAAGATGCTGCGGTAGTTTTCTTCGGCAATGCGCAGCGCCGCTTCGGCGCGTTTGCGAGCGGTGATGTTGCGCACCATGATCAGCACTTCGTCTTCGCCCATGACCAAAATGCGCACCTCTTCATCCTGAGGTTGGCCATTGGCCTGCAGATGCTGCTCGTAAACCTGGAGCTGCCCTGTTTTCAACGCTTGTTGTATGTAATACAAGCGCTTTTGGGCGAGGTCTGGGGGCAAGGAATCCTGCACGGTTTGGCCCGGCTGCAGCGGTTGGAGCGTGAGGTTCCCGTGAATGTCATCACCGCCAATAATATTTAAATAAATGCCGTTGCCTTTCGCCAAGATCATCAGGTCAGGAATCGTATCAACGATCGCCCGATTCGTCGCTTCACTGTGCCGCAATGCCTCAAAAGAAGCCTTGAGCTGAGCCGACATGGTGTTAAAGGAGGTGGCGAGAGTGTTGATTTCAGTAATCGGGTTGGGGCTGGGATCGACTTGTTGGTTCAGATCGCCAGTCGCCAAGCGATTCGACGCTTTGGCCGTCTCTAAAATCGGGCGGGTGATCCAGCGGGCGGTGAGCACACTGATGGCCATCGCGGTCGCCAGTGCAGCCAGGCACAACAGCACGGTGTTGCGCGTGTTGGTGTTGATTTGGGACATGAATTCGGACTCTGGCACCACGACCACAATCAGCCAGTCCAACCCGAAGCCATCTTGAAACGGCAAGACCTCTAAAAACTGAGTGTCGCCTTTGACGTCAAAGGTGAGCTGCTGCGATCGCTCAATTTGCTCAAAGCCGTTGAAGCGATCAGCTAAAAAGTTAGCCGTTTATTGCACCAAGACATCTTCGCTTTCGGTGGCCAATAGCGGGCGGACATCATCCCCGTTTTCCACCATCAGGGGTTCATTCGTCGAGTTCGAAATCAAGTTGCCCTTACGATCCACCACAAATGCTTGGCCGCTCTCCCCAATTTCGAGCTGCTGCAGAAATGTCCGAAATTCTTCGGGCAATACGACATCCGCCGCACAGACACCGAGCAAATTTCGGCCAGAGCGGTCATAGACCGGCAGGCTGGCGGTAATGTTGGGCAGCCGGGTCGTAAAGGCGATATAAACATCCGTCCAAGCCGGTTTCTGAGCGGCGGAGGCGGCTTTATACCAGGGTCGCTGCCGCGAATCGTAGCGGGCGTCAGCTTCGCGCAAAAAGAAGGTGCGCTGGCCCTGCACGTCTAAGCTATAAAACTGCCGCAAAAAGTTGGTGGACTGGTTGCTATAGGTCAGCTCTAACGAGCCATCGGTGGGCGATCGCAAAATGCCAAAAAACTCCCCCCGCTGAGCACTGCCGCAATAGACCAGCGCCAACGTATCGGCGATTTTCATCTGTTGATAGAGTTGACTTTCGCCATAGGCGGCACCGGTGACGTCCATCAGCCCTTGGGTTAAGGCGTTCGCATTTAACCGGTTGATTTCGTGGGGCGTAGCAAAGTAACTCTCCAGTTCCTGTTGAATGCGAACGGTCAGTTCGTGGCGCAGCTGACCGGCTAAATCATTGACGGCTTTTTGGCCATTGCGAAACGACAGGTACCCCACCAGACTAACGGTGCCGACGATTTGCCCAATCCCTAGCAAGATCAACAAAATGCGCAGGGGTAGAGAAGTGGGCAGGCGAGAGTAACACGACATAGCAAAAATCCTTACCAATTATTGGCATCATTGCCATCAATACACTCGGCGAGATCATTTTCCGGTGGGGCCACGTTAAACAGGTGCAGACCAAAATCGTGGGAAAGTGATTCGCATACTTTGATGCCCCGGGCGCTGTTGCCTTTGGCGTCGAGCAACGGCGAGAAGGTGCCGACGCCCAGGGTATGGGGGACAACAGCGGTAATGCCGCCCCCGACGCCACTCTTGGCAGGCATGCCGACGCGATAGGCCCATTCCCCAGAGCCGTCATACATGCCGCAGGTGAGCATGACGCTAATCACATCTTGCACGTAGCGTTCATCCAGGGCGCGCTCGCCCGTCACCGGATTCACCCCGCCGTTAGCCAGCGTGGCCGACAGCATGGCGAGGTCCTTGGCCGTCACCATAATCGAGCACTGCTGGAAGTAAAGATCCAGGGTTTCATCGACGCGCTCGCTGCCCATGCCAAAGTTCAGCATCAAGTAGGCCATGGCCCGATTGCGAAAGCCGGGGGCGTTTTCCGATAGAAAGATCGGCACGTTGATATCGTGGTCGCGACCGGTGTACCGCTTAAACATCGCCAGCAGGCGCTTCAGCCGCTCGGTGCTGTTGGCCCCTTTGACCAAGTCAGTGGTGGCGATCGCCCCGGCATTCACCATGGGGTTATAAGGTCGGTTCGTTTTCTCATCCAGCACGATCGCGTTAAAGGCCTCACCCGTGGGTTCAACGCCCACCTTGCTGTTCACATAGTCGCGGCCATGATCTTCGAGAGCGAGACCATAGACAAACGCTTTCGAAATGGACTGAATCGTAAACAGCTGATCGCAGTCGCCGATGTCAAATACCTGGCCTGCTTTTGTGACGACGCAGATGCCAAACCACTCTGGTTTGGCCAAGGTCAATTCGGGAATATAGTCGGCCAGCGCCCCGTCATTCAGCACTTGATAGCGCTCATGGAGCTCCTGCAGATAGTTGCGAAACGGGGAGGTGACTGCGGTGATTGAGCTGGCTAAAGACTGCATGTCAGACATCGCCCCTACACCTCCATAATTTGTTGAGCAACTTTGCGGAATTCTTGACTCACGGGGTGATCGGGAAATTTCGTGCAAAACACCCCTTCACTCGCAAGTTGCACCACGTCTTCTGACAGCGGAAAAACACCCGCTACCGGCACGCTGTAGGTCGCTTCCACCTTTTGTTTCAACGCCTCAGGGTTCAGGCTGCCGTAGGCCTTATTAATCGCCAGCAACATATTGCGCACTTTGAGCTGACGCGCCACGTCCACGGTGACTGCCGTGCCTTGGTAGTCCTGCTTATCTGGCCGCAAAATCAAGACCAACACGTGAGAAATCGCAATGGACAGGAAGGTCTCTTTGGACAGGCCAGGATGGGTGTCGATAAAGAGATAGTCGAGATTCAGAGCTTTGACTAAGTCGCGAAACCCATCATTCATCCGTTTGACGTCGTACCCATCTTTGAGAATGCGGGCAAAATCATCGGCCCGAACGCTAGACGGCACCAAGTACAACTGATCCGCGTCTAAGCCCACGTTGCCCCCCACGTCATAGGCGGCGTCGGTAATGGGCTTTTCACTCCAGAGGTAATTATTGAGGGTGGCCGCAATTTGCTCGGGCTCCAGGCAAAACAAATTGTGAATTCCGGGCGAGGGGACATCGGTGTCGAACACGGCGACTCGATGGCCCTTTGCTGCCACGGTCGTCGCCAAGTTGGCCGTGAAATTCGATTTGCCAGTACCGCCCCGATAGGAGTGAACGGAAACAACTTTAGGCATAGGGCAGTTAATTTTAAGTGACGAAAACTGGCATTAGCATTCGTTACAGAGCCCCGACAAACTGTGACGAATGATACGAATTTTATCGTGTCGGCGGACGGTAAAAGCCCAGTCGCTCGTACACAAACGTTCCATCCCCATTGTCCAAAAAATTCCGATCACGCTTAGCATCAAAAAAACTTAACAATCCGTCAATTTACCAAGGTTATTGACTCAACTTCATGGAATCACGAAAAGATTAACCTCAGAAAGAGTAATGATAATTCTCTATGCAAATACAAGGTTGATCCTTATGTTTTGGGGTCGATATTATTTTGGATTTCGACATAATTTCAAGGCGGCAGTTGATTTCTACTGATCAGAGAATTAATTTCTACCATGCAAGGAAATTCGACCATCTGCAAATGGGTGTGTGACGACCCACCGCACTGTCGTGACTCAACCCGGGGAAGCAACCGCTCGATTTTGAGGCCACAGTGGCGCGATCGCCAACCAGCGACAATGGGCAGCCGTTACCCAAAAACCGTGGGTTGAGTGAGGGGGGTGATCTCGCTTTTCTAAAATGACTGCATGGATGTTCGCTGTCACCACTCATGATGTCAGGCCCACCGACGCGATTAGTTTTTATCGACAATCTCCGCCTGCTTTTGACGGTACTCGTTGTGGCTCATCATGCGGCCCAACCCTATGGCCCTACCGGTGGCGACTGGCCGCTCTTTAATCTCGATCGCGCAGCAATCTTAGGGCCGTTTTTTGCGGTGAATGCGGCCTTTTTTATGGGGCTGTTCTTTTTTATTTCGGGATATTTTTTGCCCGCAGCGGGCGATCGCAAAGGCCTGAAGCGACTCCTGCAAGATCGGCTGCGGCGATTGGGACTTCCCGTTTTATTCTTGGCGTTGATCGTGTTTCCGCCGATTCTTTACTGGCTCGCCAGCCCCCCGATTTCCTTCCCGGCTTTCTTGGGGCAGGTCTATGTCAAACAGCGCGAAATTGAGGTGGCGCACCTGTGGTTCTTGCTGCATCTCCTGGGCTATATCGCCCTCTATGCAGTGTGGCGATCGGTGTTTCAGCGGCGTTCTTTACGCCCCATTAATCCCCCAGGGCACCACCTGATTGTGGTCTACTGGCTCAGCCTCAGCCTCGTCACGTTTCTCGTGCGGATTCACTATCCGATTGATCGCTGGGTTAATCTCTTGGGCTTTGTGCCTGCTGAGCTGGCGCATTTGCCGCAGTATGGCAGCTTGTGGGTGCTGGGCATTCTGGCCTATCGCCACCACTGGCTAGGGCAAATGCCGACTGCCCGTGGCATGACTTGGCTCCGGGTGGGTGTGGGGGCCGGTTTACTGCGCTACCTCTACAGTGTGAGTCGCACTCGCCTGGCCCTGCCGGAGCTGATTGCAGGGGGCGGCTTCGACTGGCGATCGCTGGTGTGGAGCAGTTGGGAAGCCCTGATCTGTGTCGGACTTTGCCTGGGCTTGTTAATTCTGTTTCGCGAGTACTGTAATGCTCAGAATAAAAGGCTCAAAAGGGTATCCGCCAATGCCTACGGCGTCTACCTCATTCATCTGCTGGTCATTCTCTATTGCCAGTTTGTCGTCGCTGATTGGGCGATTGGCCCGTTAGCCAAATTGGGGCTGGTGATGGCGGTGGGCACGCCAATTTGTTTTGCCCTCAGTGCTCTGCTGCGGAGATCGCCCTTCATTCGATTGGTTGTGTCCTAAGGCTATGCCCTCTCTCTAAACCGGCTTACCTTCCCATTTCAATCCCCTTGCGGGGAATTTGGTCGTTGTGACGCCAATTCTTGAGCGAGGTTATAGATGAAATAGGTTTCAATCCCCTTGCGGGGAATTTGGTCGTTGTGACCGGGGTGATGGCACTGGCAATGGAAGTTATTTAAGAATGAAGTTTCAATCCCCTTGAGGCGAATTTGGACGTTGAGCCTAAAATGACAGTAACGCCTCTCAAAGGGCATAGTGAATAAATCCA
>JBHJJI010000395.1:0-11531 GCA_050042805.1 Leptolyngbyaceae cyanobacterium | reverse complement strand
GGAAAAAGGTGCAGCCATTCAGGGTATCCAACTTGAGAATCCGCCCTATTTTACCGCCCATTTCCAGGGTAAAAGCAGGTCTGCTAGCAGCGCCCTGGCAGGGTAGGACTCCCCCTGCACAAATGGGTCACACCAACCTTGACTTATGTGGAACATTGGTGTGATCACTCTCACTTTGTCGAGTGACAGAGATCCTTGGATAAGACCACTTAGTTGAACATACTGATATTGACTCAACTCTAGCCGAGTCATCTACAGGGAACACACACAGACCGACAGACACACGGGAGTCCTGTCGGTTTTTTATTGGCTGCAAAACCCAGCACTGGCAATCCCTTGAGCGATTTGATCGGCCCCAAGAATCTCAGATGGCAAAACTGCTCAATATCGGCAAACGCGGCCATATTACCCGTAAAAACCCGTGATTCCGTTGCTCACCTTCGGAACAGGTATCAGTGACACATTCGATACCCGTGTCGAATGTGAGCAACGTTGAGCACACGCCTTTTGTCATTTTAAAGATCATAGACAGGACTTATGCAGTTGAATCCGATTTTGGCCCCTGAATCCACAAATAGGGGGAAATCGGATTCAACATCCCCCAGATTTGGGGGACTGAGGGGGCTTCTGCATAAGTCCTAATAGAGAATTTCGAATGCTGGCGACTCATTCCCCCCAGGCAACGCCAGACAAAACGCCAGTCAGATCCAGAATTCTCTCTCAGCCACACGAATGCGGCTCCATGACAGACCCAAGGTCACTGCCCAGCCTCATCGCTAGCGCATAGCGCCCATCGTATTTTTCCAGGAAAGTTCTTTGCACAGCACCGTTAAGGCTCGCTGGTCAGCCCCCATAAAGAGGTTGCTGTCAATCAGCTCGGCCAACACCTGCTGCGTCAACTGAGCCGCAAAGAAGCCTCCAGAGCGCAGTAAGTGGCTGTAATAGCGAAACTGTGGCTGTCCATCGGCACTGTAGTGAAAATGGTGCACCGTTTCGGTATCCAGGCTGTAGACATCCGTGTTGACAGGAACGACTTCTTTGGGAATGCCGTGCTGACCGTAGACACGATCGCCCTCACTCTCCAAACTACCCACTAGCACCACACCCAGCAGCGTGCGGGTTTCGCTGATCAGATCGGGGGTGAAAATCGGATCTGGCTCACTCGACAGGCGCGGCCCGTTGTTGAGAAACATCGGATTGACCAGCTGCGAGTTATAAATCAGCCCCACCGCCCAATGGCGATCGCCATCTTCTAGCGCCACAAAGCGACCAAACCCATAGTCGCCGGGTTGCGGCGGCGTCACCACATCATGGCTGTCGTCCACCTGAATGACGTAGTCGCAGTGAGAGTTCGACTTCACCACTTTGCCAATGCGCTGCGAGGTTTCGACGCGATCCAAAAAATCCATCATGCTCTGGAACTCCATCCATGGGGTAACTACGGCGGTCAGACTACCCACCGGGGTCATGCTGCCACAAGACTAGCAGTCAAGCGGGTTAAAAGCAGCTTGAGATTTGGGCAAAACATCCACCAGGAGCGTTGATAGCATTCTCAGAACGCTAAATCTAGCGAGCGATCGCCCAGGTTAACCCAGTCCTGCCCAGTAGCCAGCGCCACGTTTTCACACCTGCCACTCAATAGTAGCTTTGTTCTAAACAAATCGCTGGCTCCCAGTGGTCAGTGCAAGGCCAGCGCTGCCGTGCCGCCCTCGCCCAGTGAACACAACGGATGCTTATCCCTGATTCACAGGGGTGATAGCAGCTGGTAGCGTAGGGCGATCGCTCAACACCTGGCCGTCGCGAAAGGTAATGACGCGATCGCACTGCTGCGCCACCGCCTCGTCATGGGTCACCATCACCAACGTCATCCCATCGCGGTTGAGATTTTTGAAAATCTCCAAAATGCTCCGACTGGTCTGGGAGTCGAGCGCGCCGGTAGGTTCATCAGCCAACAGCAGTTTGGGACGATTCACAATGGCCCGCGCGATCGCCACCCGCTGTTGCTGGCCGCCCGAAAGTTGATTGGGACGGTTGTGCAGGCGGTTGCCTAACCCCACTTTTTGCAGAGCTTTCATCGCCCGCGATCGCCGCTGCGGCAGGGGCACATTAGCGTAGACCATCGGCAGCATCACATTTTCGACTGCCGTAAGCTGGGGCAGCAGATAAAACTGCTGGAACACGAAACCAATTTTGCGATTACGAATGTCGGCCAGGGCATCGGCCTCTAGCGTGTTGACAGGAATGCCGTCCAGACGATAGATCCCCTGGGACGGACGATCTAAGCAGCCGATCAGGTTCATCGCGGTCGATTTGCCGGAGCCCGATGACCCGACAATGGCGCAATACTCGCCGGGGTCAATCGTCAGGCTGACCGCTTGCAGCGCGTGCACTTCGAGGTCGCCAACACCGTAGGTTTTGCTGATCTGTCGCAAGTCAATTAGGGGCATCAAACTAGCTCCGTAACGCCACAATCGGGTCGAGTTGGGCCGCGCGGCGGGCGGGCAACAGGCCAAAAATCAGCCCCGTACTGCCCGACACCGTGAACGAAATCGCGATCGCCGACAGGCTAATACCAGCACTTAAAGGAGTGGTCAGGGTCAGAATCACAATGCTGACAATGCCAAGGCTGGAGCCAATCACGCCCCCAATCACCGCCAAGATGATCGCCTCGATGGTGAACTGTGCTGAAATGTCGCTGCCCTTAGCGCCAATGGCTTTCCGCAGGCCAATCTCCTGGGTGCGCTCACTCACCGACACCAGCATGATGTTCATGATGCCGATGCCCCCCACCAGCAGCGAAATTCCCGCCGTAAATCCCAGCACCAGAATCAAAATGTCGGTAATGCTGGCCGCCGTGTCCAGCAAATCCTGCTGGCTCTGCACGGTAAAGTCGTCTTCCTTATTCAACAGGCCGTGGCGCAGCCGCAGCAGGTTCGTAATTTGATAGATGGCCGCACTGGCACTGGTGGCATCGCGGGCCGATACGGCAATCGTTTGCACCGTCGGACTGGTTTTGCCGACTTCTTGGCCAGTGAGTTGATTCACCATCACCTGGATCGGTATATAAACCGTCTCATCGAGGTTTTGGCCAAAGGAGGAGCCCCGAGAAGCCACGACTCCCACCACCGTAAATCTGACGTTATCGACCCGAATTCTTTGATTAATCGGCTCCTGATTGCCAAACAGAGTCTGGGCTGTTTCGCTGCCCAAAACGGCCACTGCCACATTACTCTGAGCATCGACAGGGCTGAGAAACCGGCCCTGGGCCAGCGTCACCTGACGCACCGTCAAATATTCCGGGGCCGTACCCAGCACATTCGCCTGGGTTTCGGCAGCCCCATGAGTCACCCGCAGCCGTTGGCTTTTTTCTGGGGAAACCTCGCTGATGGCCAACACTTCGGCAGCGATCGCCTCGGCATCGGCCAGGGTGAGCGTATCGGCCCGGCGCACCCCGGCATCCGGCCCCCGCTGAGCATCCCCTGGGGTGACAAACAAGACGTTGGTTCCCAATGACTCAAATTGGCGAGTCACGTAGTTCTGGGCGGCTTGCCCGGCAGCCACCATGGCAATCACCGAGGCATTGCCGATAATGATGCCCAGCATCGTCAAGCCACTGCGGAGCTTGTTGGCTCCCAGCGTTTTGATCGCCATCGTGGCGTTTTCAAAGAGGTTGTAGGCCATAGTGCTAAAGCGATAGATCGATGACGACAAAAACGGCAACGGTCGCAATGGGAACCAGGTTTAGGGCGGAAAGGAAGGACGCTCACGCTCTACTTCCGGTAAATCGATGAACACCTGGTCATCCGCCTCTATTCCAGTCAAGATCTGGGTCTGGCCATCTTGAGTGCGCCCCACCGTGACAGGCTGAAACGTGGGATTGCCTTCGTCATCAGCAATCTGTATGCCCAATTGCCCCGCCTCAGTGGCGATCGCCACCGTCGGCACCATCAAGGCATCAACGACTGTTTCGCCGATAAAGGTGGCATCCACCGTCATGCCAGATTTGAGCTGATCAAGGCCGGTCATTGGCGTCACCACCACCTGAAACAGGGTCACGTTATTTTCGATCACGGCCTCTGGGGCAATGCGCTTGACCCGGCCCGTAAACACCTGCTGGGGAAAGGCATCGGCGACAATTTCGACCGATTGGCCGACCTGCACCTGGGCAATATTGGCCTCCGAGACATCCACCTCGACCTCCAGCCCGGCGGAAATCGCCAAAATTGCGCTAGAGGTCGCCGACGCTGTCGCAGAAGCCGATGTGGTCGGGGTCACGATCGCGCCAACGGTGGCGTAGGTCTGGGTAATCACCCCATCAAAAGGAGCCCGAATCACCGCTTCCTCGATTTGCGTTTCAATCGCGGCGACTTGGGCTGTCGCAGCGGCCACGGCAGCGGCAGCGGCGGCGATATCTTCGGGGCGAGAGCCGCTGGCCGTTTCTTCCAGTTGAGCCTGAGCCTGCTCGAAGTTGGCTTCAGCACTATTGGCTTCGTTGACGTACTGGTCGAGTTCACTTTCAGAGATCGCTCCCTGAGCTGCCAATTCGCGGTAGCGCACCAGCTGTGTCGCCGTCAGCGTGACCTGAGATTTGGCGGCAGCCACCTCTGCCTCCGCCCGCCGAATGTCTTCCGACCGATTGCCTGCGATCGCCTTGGCATAGTCGGCTTCAGCTTGGGCCAGTTGAGCCTGTCGTTGCTGCAGCTCGTCGGTCAGGGTGCCGACTTCCATCTGGGCCAGCACCTCGCCCGCCTGCACGAGGTCACCCTGCTCGCCAGACAAAACTTCTAGCCGACCCGCGTTTTTAGGACTGAGGTTGACGGTATCTTGAGCCACCACGCTACCGGTGCCCTCAACTCGCACTGTGAGGGGCACAGTTTTGACCGGTTGGGTCAGTGCGGCGAGGGATTGTTCGCGCGTGTCGCGAGGCCCCCGCAACAGTCGCAGCCCGATTAGTCCCATTAAGATCAGCCCCAGCACCCCCAAAGCGATCGCCCAGGTCGGCAAACGGCGGCGATTTGGGCGCAAGGACTCGGGCAGGTCAGTCGCCTCTTCGGTCTGGCTGGGTGGCGACAAAGAGTGCTCTGTTTTCATATCACACAGATCAAAGACAGTATTCAGATGCGGGCAGGGGATAGATAGTTGGCGGTACGTTGGCGATCGCGCAGCGTTCCTCAGGATCGGAAATTTAAGGTTTTTCCCTCTCGGGAGCTATCCGTTAGGCAGAAATCCAGCAAAGCTATGTCAGCAGAGGACTCTAGACTTCGCTTGCGGCGATAAACCTCACCGCCTGCGGCACCTCTCCTTACTAAGGAGAGGTTTGTACACGTCTCAATCGGAGATTTGACGGGATTGGGAAGCAGGGTTCCGGTTCCTCTCCTAAGCCCTCCGGGTAGGCTTCGCCAAAGATAAGGAGAAGCTAGATGAGGTCATACAGTCCGTAAAATGATCGCAACCGATCTCTGAAAACCTGGTTGTAAAAGGTATACAGCGACTTGTATGTAACGGATAGCTCGGGAGGGGAAGTGTGATCCTGATTGGCCTCAAGCCAAATTGCAGGCATTGATATAATCCTCGTTCCTCAGGAACCTTTGCCCTGGGTTGATGCACCCTCAGGGGTAGGGAAAATTTTGAGCTGGCTTCAGGAAACTCCTCTGAGTGCCAATTGCCAGGCATCCAGAGGAGCATGATGGAGTGTCATGTTTAAGAAACTGAGGTGAGTGACAACGACTTGCTACAAGCCGGGCAAGCCTAGCTCTTGCGCTTGCTCAAACTGCTCTGGCGATAAAATGTCCTCTAAATCTGCCGCCATGTCCGCCTGTAGAGCTTCTAAATCGCTGGCTTGATCGGCGCTGATGTCAAGCTCAGCAAAGAGATCGGGCCGATCCTCCGAAGATTCATCCTGCATTTCTGCCTGGAGATCTTCTAGCTGTTGCTGCTGCTCTGAGGTCAAAATGTCTTCAAGTTCAGACTGATAACCCTGCATGACGCCGCGCAGTTGCTGCATCTGAGACCGGCTCAAGTTGAGCGATTGGATCATCTCACGATTTACCCCAGCTGGTTGACTTAACGCCAGGCGAGGGGTGGCGATGAGCAGGGCTCCCACGCCAACACCGACCAGCAGCACCTTAGACGTGGTTCGCATCAAAGCTTTTTGAAAGCTCATTTGATTTCTCCAAATGTGAGGATAAAACGCAGACTCGCTGGGTTCAGGGTGATACTCAAAGGCTTGAGCTGAACCCTGTGGGATAGGCCAATCCTAGGGGGTGTGACCGCGATCGCACCTGAAGCAAATCTCCCAAAGTCGTTAGGGCAAATGTCGCAACTCAAACTGGGAGAATTGTCCTAGGCTGCAGCCTGGCCAATAGGACATTCGTCGCTAGCTGTTGATGAGTCATCACCAGTAAAGTTGAAATGTGTTCCCTGGATGACGGCCTGATGGTCGGCTTCACCCTGCCAAATGAAACCAGCTCGATCGCTCACAGCCGTTACTCCCGTGATGGCAGAGGCAGTAGAGCTTTCTCCCAGTTCTCTCCCGATTTGGCAGAGAACTGGGGGTAGGGTAACGGGCCTTTTCGCCCATCAATCGGGCTCGATCCAGTCCAGCTGATAACCTGGAGCCCAAATTCTCATTCATTTAACGCTGGCCTGTATCCAGCAGATGTTGCACTGTGGAGTTTCTCTCGTGAAGTCAGATGTCAGGCGATCGCACGCTCCCCTCAAACAACTCCTCTACGTCGAGTGGGTTTTGCTAGGGATGGCTACCTTGGCAACGCTGTCTTCTATGCTGTTCCCGAGCCAGAGCATCGCTTGGGTCGAAATCAGCCTGATTGCGGGACTGACTATGATGGGGCTGCATTTGCCCCAGCGGCAACTGCCCAAGCTCGGCTACACCGTCGTTGAGCTGGGCATCCTGTTGCTCCTGAGCGTCCAAACTGGACGAGCGTCTGTGATGACACCACTGCTCCCATTGCTCGGGATCGTGGTGGTGATCCGCAGCTGCCAGATGCTACAGGGGTGGTGGCGAGTGGTGGTGGTGGCAGTGGTGTTTGCGCTGCACGGGGTGACCGTCTTTTCCCGGGTCAAAATCCCGATTCCACCGCTACTGGCCCAAGGCTTCAAAACGACGACACCAACCGATTGGCAGATGATGGCCATTAGAGCTAACCTGATCATCTTTTTCGGGCTGGGGCTGGTGTTTGTACTGTTGCTGGTGAATGCGCTGCTGTCGGTTTATCGCAGTCAGCAAGATCTGGCGATCGCCCACGCTCAGTTGCGCGCCTATGCCGTCAAAGTCGAAAACCAGGCGACTCTGCAAGAGCGCAACCGTATCGCCCGAGAGATTCACGATTCTCTGGGACATTCCCTCACGGCTCAGACCATTTTGCTCGAAAATGCTTTGCTCTTCTTGCCACCCCAGGCCCACCGCGCCCGAGACTACTTGACGACTGCGACCGAATCGGCCTACCGCACCCTGCGCGACGTCTCTAAATCGGTCTCCGCCCTACGTACAGACCCCTTGCAGGATGCCCCCCTGAGCCAAGCCATTCCGACCTTGATTAAAGAGATTTGCCAACCCGCACACATCGTTCCCGATTATCGAGTTGAACTGCCCGACACTCTCCCTGAAGACGTTAGTCTCGCTCTCTTCCGCATCGTTCAAGAAGCCTTAACCAACACCGTTAAGCACAGCCAGGCGCAGCTGGTGCAGGTCAGATTACTCACGAAATCGCATCGCCTCCACCTGCAGGTGCTCGACAATGGCAAAGGCTTTGACCCCAGCAAAAACACGACTGGTTTTGGCCTACGAGGCATGCGCGAACGAGCCACCGCCCTAGAAGGCACGTGCCAGATTTGGAGTGCTCCCGGCGCAGGCTGCCGCATCAGCGTCATTTTGCCCCTGCCCACCGCCCTTGTTCACCTGGCTTGAGTAGATCGATGAGTAAACCAATGATTCGCATCTTACTGGTCGATGATCAAACCATTATTCGCCAGGGGTTAGCTAATCTGCTACACGCCCAGCCTGATCTAACCGTGGTCGGTGATGCCGAAAACGGCCAACAAGCGATCGAACAAGTCGCCACCCTGTACAACACGCCGCATCAGCCCGACGTCATTTTGATGGATGTGCGCATGCCGGAGATCGACGGGGTCGCCGCGACCCGCCAGAGCTGTGAAGAGTTTCCGGGGGGCAAAATTTTGGTGCTCACCACCTTTGACGATGACGATTACGTCCAGCAGGCCATGCGCTATGGGGCCAAAGGATACCTGCTCAAACAAACGCCCATTGCCGATTTGGCCGTGGCCATTCGAGCGGTGCACCAGGGCTATACCCACATGGGGCCAGGACTGTTTGAAAAAACCTTCACCCCGACCCCCCTCACGCCACCTGAAATGTTAATGCCGCCCGCCTTAGCGGCCCTCTCGCCCCGCGAGCAAGAAGTGCTCAAGCTGATCAGCAATGGCCTCAGCAATCGCGAAATTGCCCAAACCCTGTTTATTTCTGAACGCACCGTGCGCAATCACGTCACCAGCATTCTCAGCCAGCTCCAACTGCGCGATCGCCCCCAGGCCGCCCTGTTAGCCAGTGCCTTTTGGTGAGCATGCCGCCTTAAGTTGCAGCCAGCTCATCCCAACTCTCAGTGATCGGACTCCCAATGCAATCTTGGCAAGGCAGCGTTTGAGCAGATTCACGAGAGGTGGATAAGCCGCCGCCTTGGGCAAGCAGGTTAGCCATTCATTGAGCTGAGTTCGCGGTAAATCGGCTGCTGACTTGCTGGCCAACAGCAGCTAACGCTTTTTAAAGCGACTTACTAACGACTTGCTGATGTCGTAACCACCCGCCGGAGGCTCAGAGAACATGATCAAAATCGTGTGCGCCAAGGCCACAAATCAACGGGCCAGCTAATTGCTTGACATACTCAATAAGTTGAATATAACCTCTAAAAGAATAAGCAACAAGTTGAATACAAACTAGTTGAGCAAAAGTCTCCGGCAGATTCATGAATTCTAAACCCATGCCATCTGTTAGGGGTGACACTCCAGATACCGCTATCTCTGAATCGCGATCGCCCCCCTTCCTAGTCCAGCGTTGCCTTTGGTGGGCACTGCCGACAGGGGCAGGGAAAGCAGATTTTTCGTCTTGTTTTAGAGACTCGGTATCAGCGCACTGGTCAGCGCAGTTTGGCACCAGCTCGTCAGGCCTCAAGCCCTCAAGGTCGGCTCATCAGCCACTTTGCTTTTCGTCGAATAAATTCTCGAACATCCCCCTTCTGGAGAATAGCGCCATGATTCGATGCCATCGTCATCAAGGAATGCCTTCAATGAACTTCAGCATCAGCCAGACCGTTCTAAAAAGCTTTGCAGGGGCTTTTATCGCGTTAGTTTCTACCAGCCCAATGACCCTGGCCCAAACCGTTGAGCTTGACGAATTTTGCTCAAGATATCCTGAAAATTCCCGATGTGAGAGTTATGAATCTAGCAATCCTGCTCCAGGGGAATCCATCGATCTCTCTGATCGCCAGTTAATTCGGGTTCAACTGAATTCCACCGGCTCTGATGACGGCTTTATCTGGATCAGCCTGCGGAGAGATGAAGTCAATCAGAGCACTGAGCTAACGGCCTATCACTCCATAAGACTTGACAGCGCCCTTGATCGGATACTGGGTGGGGCTTTAGGAGCCGCCTCCCCGATTCCGATTCCGATTGACATCGTTCAACTGTATGACTTTCAAGAGCAACGGACTGAATATCTGTCATTTACCCCCGACGCCTGCCAGAGCGAACCGCAGATCGCCAATGGTCGCGGCTTTCAAGAAGCCGATTGTGCAATTATTGGCGATGGTGCCATCAACCTACCCGAGGATGTCGATATTCGAGCCGGGTTCTTTGCCCTTGGGTACACCGACAATGACCTGATAAAGGCAGTTATCTTCAGGCTTGAAGAGCAAGAGGCCGCGTTTGTCGGTGATAGCAATCTGGATACGCTGTGCCAGAGTTTTCCCCTCAACTCTCGCTGTCGATACTGGCCACTGACATCATCGGCCAACGCTGTCACGTCGCCATAGACTCCCCCTGTCAAGGCCCAGTCATCATGGCATAACATGTGGAACCGACGATGACAGAGCCGATACCTGTGACAGAACTGACGCCTCAGCCATCTACAGCTGCCAGCCTGAGCAGCACTGGTTGATCGGCGTCAGTTTTGTTTGATCGAGTTTGCCGGGGGGCGATCGCCTCTCCCTAAACGCCTCCTCTCCAACAAAAATGGGCATCGCTCGATCAACAGTGCTAGCTTGCAGCCACTGAATCAAGCGATACCCAAATTTTTGAGGCCATCATGTCGTGCTCAGCGAGCAGACTTCAGACTAAGACATGGTCTGAATGACGTAATCAAAGTAAGGCTCAGCCTCTGTAACCTCTTCGTTAGACAGCAAGCCCAAGGAAGCTTCCTTAAGGCAGCGAATGGCTTCGACCATACCCGGCACCGGCACATCGAGCGCGTTATACATTTCACGGACGCCCACGAGGCCAATGCTTTCAATTGGGTCTTTGTCACCCGCAATGATGCCGTAGGTGATCAGGCGCAAATACCAACCATAATCACGCAGGCAAAGCGCCCGCTGCTTTTGGCCAAAGGCGTTACCGCCAGGGGCGATAAAGTCAGGCCGCCGCCGCCAGAGCTCTTGGCTAGCTTTATCGACAATCTTTTTTTCATTTTCAGACAGAGTCTGAGCAATTTGCATGCGCTGCTCACCTGTGGACAGGTAGGCCTCAATACTTTGAAGCTCGCCAGCGGTGGGATAGCGCAGCTCATCGTCGGCGTTCAAAATAACTTGGCTAACTACAGACATATTTTTATACGAGACAGGGATTGATGACTGCTTATCACTTGTTAGTGTACAGATTCCAGTCTTCTCAGGAAAGGAATTCGTAGTCTGTGTAACGTCTTTAGCGAGTTTTCAGAGCATTTACCCCTGCAAACGTTTACATTTCTTCAAGCAATAGAGCGAATGCGTCTTTCTATTCTGGAATCACAAACCTCCAAATCATGCGTTCTCTATCGGGGTTAAAGCCCGTCATTTGGATCAACCGGCGAGGCGGCTCAGCTCACGCCGCTGCGATCGCTCTCACCCATACTGCCTGCGGTTCTGCAACATCACTCGCCCTCTTCGAAAAAGGTGTAGTGCGCTAGATCTGTGGATGCTTCTTCTGCAATTAGTACCTTCAAAGTAAACTGGCCACCTTAGCCAAAACTCTAGAACATCACCCTCTTCTCTTCCCAGCGGCTCCCGTTTTCTGAGGGGTACCGTCCGCAGCCAGAAAATCCAGAAAGAGCTGCACTTTTTGTGACAGATGCCGACGCTGCTTATACAGTGCAAACGCTTGACGCACAGATGATTCAAGGTCTCGCAAGAGAGGCTGCAGACGTCCAGCTTGTATATCGGCCTGCACAACAAACTCGATAATAAGGGTGATGCCCAGCCCCTCTAAAGTCAGAACTCGGGCGGTATCGGCCCCCGTCACCATTGATG
>JBHJJI010000394.1:0-2738 GCA_050042805.1 Leptolyngbyaceae cyanobacterium | reverse complement strand
ACCGTCGTTGCTCGGCGTAACTCTCGCAGGGTTCGCTCTTCCTCAGGAGTGAGGAACACACGCAATCGCATTCCCATCTGTTGCCCTCGCAGTTAGTCTAAATCGAAGCTTTACCCCCCCGAAATATACCTCGAACTTTTTCCCCCAAGCTACTTAGCAATCAGGTATTAACAAAACCCGCCCCTACGGGTATCGTCTTGACTGAAAATCACCTAAACACCTTGCACCGAATTTTCTCATCCCTTCATGTTCCGTCAGCCAGATAAAGATCAGGGCGTTCTCGTGGTTGCTCAAATAATTGTTGAATAGCCCGATCGCGATCGCGCCAGGTTTCTCCATTAGCGACCGTCCACACGGTGTCATAAAAGAAAAACGACACGCCCGCAAAGCCCATGTCTCTCGCCACCTGCACCTGCTGCTGAATCAGGCTAATCGGCACGGGCTGGTTTTTGAGGCCGGTGAGAATGCCGACGCCTGTGGGAATGTGTCCCTGAGCCTGTTGAAGGGTGCGATCGCGCAGGGTCTGCCGAAAGTTATCGACGCTGTCGCGATAAACCTGCACAATCAGCTCCTCGATATAGCCCAGTTCGCGCCAGCGGGGCCAGTCCTGCAGGGATTCTCGATAGGCAAAGGCAGCAGGGTTAGGAGCCACCGACAGCAAGGCGTTGGGACGTTTCGCTTTCACGACGTGAAACACTGAATCTAAAAAGTTGGTGATCTGGGCGGCTCGCCAGCGCGTCCACTCGGCATCGTAGGGGTTAGTAGGGGGCGATTGCCCGCCATGCGCCTGCCGATACAGGTTGATCGTGTAGGGATCGTAGCCAAAGGCGACGGGTAAAGCGAAGTGATCGTCAAGCTGCAGCCCATCGACGTCATAGTTGGCCATCAGCTCAGCGATCAGATCCAACATGAACGCCTGCACCTCGGGATGAAATGGGTTGAGCCAAACGCGCGGATGGCGACCCTCTTGATACCGACGGGCGGCGGGCAAAGCGCCTTGCTTTTGCGTCAGCCAATCGGGATGACGCTGGGCCAAGGGCGAGTTGGCCGGGAGCATAAAACCAAACTCAAACCAAGGGATCACGCTGAGGTGTCGTTCGTGGGCCTGGGCCACCAGCCCGAGCAGCAAGTCGCGATCGCCCTGGGCGGCTTCCAACGCGTCGTTCCGACCCTGCTCTTCTAAATCGGGATAGAGTCCCTGCTGGTACCCCATGGCGTCTTCCGCTACCTGACTGGGATACAGGGTATAGCCCCAGCTCCACACAGCGGGATACACCGTATTGAAATGGCGATCGGCTAATTGCTGCAGCATCGCTTCTACCGCCTGGTCAGAGAACAGGACGGCGCTATCCACATTGGTGAGCCAAACGCCGCGAATTTCGGTGGGGGCATCCGCCTGGGCAGGCTCCGAGATTTCCCCTACGATTCCTGAAACGCTCCACAGCAGTAGCGCGCTCAAAACCGCGATCGCCCAATAATTAATCCGTTTCATAGTGTTCTTTGAAAGATTGGCGAGGGGTTGGCGAGACGTCTTGGTTGACTCAGGCATTGCTTAAAACCAGCAACCTCGCCCGGAGGGATTTGGCACTGACACCCCGCGACTCATCTATAGCAAGCCGCAGTTTGATCAGGTCATTCCCGATAGCCAAAATCACCATCTGACCAGCTTCTCAGCTCCGACTTCCGACTTCTGCATTCCGCATTCCGCATTCTGCAATACCACTCACTCTCTAGATACACCCTCGCTCCGACTGCTACCGGACTCATCAGACGCCTTGACCTGTTCAGCATGATCTGGCAACAGGCCTTTGGTTTCACCGGAAGCTGATTCCAACGCGAAGGTTTGCCGGGGGGTGCCAATTTCGATCCCGTTTTCGGCCAGTGCTTGACGCACTCGCAGGCGCAACTCTCGCCCGACCGCCCACTGCTGCCCTGGTTCAGTTTGAATCCAAGTGGTGAGGGTCATGCCACGGTGGGAAACGCTGTCGAGCCCTAGCACACTGGGTTCAGAGACAATTTGGTCGTGCCATGCGGGATCGTCGTAGAGTTCTTGGGCTACGGTTTGCATGACCGCTAGCGCTGCTTTGGGATCCGTCTGATAGGCGACATCAATGCTGAAGTTGACCCGCGACCAGCTGCGGGTGAGGTTTTTGACCTGGGTAATGCCAGAGTTGGGAATCGTCACTAAATCACCGGCGGCACTGCGAAGTTGGGTGACCCGCAGGTTGAGATTTTCCACCAGTCCGGCGGCTGTGCCCACATCAATCACATCCCCGATCGCGTATTGATCCTCCGACAAAATCAAAAAGCCATTGACTAAATCTTTGACTAGGTTTTGAGAGCCAAAGGTAATGGCCAAACCGACTAGGCTGCCGATCGCCACGGTAGAGGCGGTGGGCACACCGAGCGATCGCAGGGCTGACAAAATCGCCACCAAAAGAATGACAACAGTAACTAACCCCTTGACCACTTGAGAAATCGTCGAGGCTCGCAGTTGGCCCCGTTGAGCATCGCCCAAATGCACAAAATCAGCGAGATCAGGCCCTTCCCAACTGGTGGTGAAGCGCTCGATCAGCCGCCGACTGAGACGAATGGCTAATCCGGCTAAAAACCACACGAGAAATAAGTTGGGCAGGCCCCGAAGAAAGCGGAATTCCCGATCAAAGAGATAAGGGGAAACCCAATAAACCCAGGTAACGCCACCGAACCAGGCCAAAATCAACAGCCAAAACAGCAAC
>JBHJJI010000393.1:0-6508 GCA_050042805.1 Leptolyngbyaceae cyanobacterium | reverse complement strand
CTTATGACTATGGCCCCGTTGGTAGCCTTGCTTGGCGGCGACCTCACCGCCAGCGCGATACCGATGGTGCCAATCGCTTAGCGTCGTCCGACTAATGCCCATCAACCGACTGACAGCGGCTTTGGAATGCCCCGCTTCCAGCGCGGTGAGCGCTTTCTGGCGCAGGTCAAGACTATAGGCGGCAGGCATCGGCAGTGCTCCAAACTTTCGACCACTTTAGCCGATTAGACCTTTGTGCGGATTGCTATACGCTGCGACTGGCACTCATGCTTTAGACAATGCCTCCTAACCACATTCAGGCTCACCGCACCTTCCGGAAGTTAATCGGCCTCCTCGCCCAACAAAAATCCCACAATCTCCTTTAAGACGAGCGGCGGTGCCTCCAACTGTGGCAGATGGCCAACGTTTGCCAAGATCTTGAACGAGGCATGGTGGATGAGCGAATGAAGCGCTTCTCCTCGTTCCAGAGGAATCCAAGGATCCTCTCTGCCCCAGATGATTTTCACCGGACAACGGACGGCTCCAAACAAAGGCTCGATTTCAGCCGTATATTTCTCATCAGCCTGCGCAAACTGCTGATAGAAACTCCGGTGACCCTCTGCTGACAGCCAAGGCTCGATCAGGCGTTCCAGATCGGCGCGATCAATATCATTCACCAATGCCCCTTCGATATAGGCGCTGACGACTGCTTGATGGATATGCGGCGGCAGTTTCAGAAACGCCTCGACGTGACGGCCGACGTGGTCGAAAAACTCCGAACCCCACGGTCTCATCGCCACAACGTTCATCAGAACGTACCGTTCAAATTCACACGCATGCAGCAAGTGCGCTCGCAGCGTCGTCGCGCCGCCAAAATCATGGGCCACGACCAACGGTCGCTCCAGCCTCCAATACTCCAGCATCTCGGCAAAAACCTGACCTTGCACATCTAGCGATGTCCGCTGATCTGCTGTTTTGGCAGAGCTGCCATAGCCAGGCATGTCGTACCAATGAACTCGGAAGTATTTTTCCAGTTCGGGGATAACGCGATGCCACGAAAATGAAGACCAGGGCCATCCATGCGCCAAGACCAGATCAGGGCCATTGCCCGCTGTCCCCGCCGCTACCGCTCCGGCGCTGGTTTCTACCCGCTGATCAAGGTGCCAAGACATGGCGATATCCCGCGCTTTTCCTCAAGATACGATCAGTGGCCGCGCCCGCTTCACCCATCAAGCTATCGCAGAATGCGGCATGCAGAAGTCGGAAGTCGGAGTTAAAAGGGCTATCAGTTAGGGATTTCAGCCTCTGGAGTGACCTGATCAAACGGCGTCTTGCGATAGGGGACCGCAACCACTGCAGCACAGACCATGCAACTGCCAGCGCATGACAGCCTCCTAATCCTCCTCTTCAATAACGGCGGAGCGATCGAGCAGCAGCAGGTTCCGCAGCGCATCGGTATCCAGTTCGGTGAGCCATTTTTCACCGGCCCCGACCACCTGCTCAGCCATGGCTTTTTTCGATTCAATCATTTCGTGAATCTTCTCCTCTAACGTGCCAGTGGAGACAAACTTATGCACCTGCACGTTCTTAGTCTGGCCGATGCGAAAGGCCCGGTCAGTAGCCTGGTTTTCAACCGCCGGGTTCCACCAGCGATCGAAGTGAAATACGTGATTGGCACGGGTGAGGTTAAGGCCCACGCCGCCCGCCTTCAGCGACAAAATAAACAGGCGTGGCCCACTGGGATCATGCTGGAAGCGATCGACCATTTCTTCGCGCTTGTTTTTAGTCGTACTGCCGTAGAGAAACAGGGTTTCTTGACTAAACCGCTTTTCAAGGTGGGCCTGCAGCTGTTTTCCCCATTCGGCAAATTGGGTAAAGATCAGGGCGCGATCGCCCTCCGCCAGCAGTTCATCGACAATTTCGTCAAAGCGCAGCAGCTTGCCTGAGCGCCCCGTGGCCACAGGCCCAGTCTCTTCTTTGAGAAACTGAGCGGGATGGTTGCAGATTTGTTTGAGTTTGGTGAGCAGACCCAAAATCTGGCCGCGCCGCTGCACGCCCTCGGCAGCTTCGATATCGCGCATCGCCTTTTCGACCGTGGCCTGATAGAGCTGAGCCTGCTCCTTGGCGAGACTGCAAAACACCGTCATTTCCTGCTTTTCGGGCAGGTCTTGAATGATGGTGCGATCGGTTTTCAACCGGCGCAAGATAAAGGGCTGCACCAGCGATCGCAGGGTTTTGAGGGAGGCGGTGTCGCCATAGCGCTCGATCGGCGTGGCGAAGCGCCGCTGAAAGAAGTTTTTCGGCCCCAGGTAGCCAGGATTGAGAAAATCCATAATGGCCCACAGTTCGCCTAAACGGTTTTCGACCGGGGTGCCCGTCAGCGCAATGTGAAACTGCGCTTCGATCTGGCGCACCGCCTTTGACTGTTTGGCATCCGCATTTTTGATGTTTTGCGCTTCATCCAACACGATGCCCAACCAGTCCACCCGATTCAAGTCTTTGAGGTCGCGCTGGGCCAGGGCATAACTGGTGAGCACCAGGTTGGCAGTTTTCGCTTTGCGGGCAAAGGCGGCAGCGTGCGATCGCTTATCGCCGTGGTGCATCAGTACCTTCAGGTCGGGGCCAAATTTGTGGACTTCCCGTTCCCAGTTGCCCAACACCGAGGTGGGGCAAACCAGCAACACGGGGCCATCCAGCAGGTCGCGGGCCTTCATCGTGAGCAAAAAGGCAATCAGCTGAATGGTTTTGCCCAAACCCATGTCGTCGGCTAAGCAAGCGCCCAAACCCCACTGCTCTAAAAACGTCAGCCACGAGACGCCCCGCGCCTGATAGGGCCGCAGCTGACCGACAACGCCGGGGGGCTCACTGCTCGGCTCTAGGGACTGGTTGCCCTCGGTCAGCGTTGAGATCAAATCCTGCAGAATGCCCGACGCCTCAAACTTGACCACCGGCAGCTTGTCGATGATTTGGCTGTCGCCGGTGCTGAGACGCAACGCATCTTCGACGCTGAGTTCGATCGGGGTGTGACGCCGTTTAAAGAAGTCACGCGCGGTGCGAACGTCTTGGGGGCGCAGCTCCACCCACTGACCATCGATTTCGATCAGCGGTGTTTCCTGCGCCACCAGCTTCTCAAAATCCTTTTGAGAGAGCTTTTGCCCGGCGAGAGACAGCTCCCATTCCACATTCAGCAAACTCTTGAGCCCTAGCCGCTGGCGCACTTTGCGGCTGGGTGCCTGGGCCTGTACCTGAATGCCCAAGCGGTTGTCTTGCGCCTGCGACGACAAGCCTGGTGGCAACAGCACGCCAAAGCCCGCATCTCGCAGGCGATCGAGGTTGGCCTTGAGAAAGACGAAGGTCTGAGCCGGGTCGAGGGGAATGCGGCTGGGATGGCGCTCTTGCAAACTCTCGCGGATGGGATCGCTAAAGCGGGCCGCGCGGCCCAGTCCGGCCAGGAGGGTCTCTTGGGGCGATGGCACGACCTGGCCATCAATCACCGCCTCATCCACGGGATATTGCCAGACGGTGGCAGCGGCAATCAGCCGGGATTCGTCATCACGCGATTGCAGATAGTAGCCCAGGTGCCAGGAGTCGGCCTCAGCCGTCGGCGGCTCTAGCTGAAAGCAGACGCGCCAGCGATTTTGGTCAGCGCTGTTTTGCAGCGGCGACGTCCAGGTGGTGAGGGCGTCGCGCAGGCGAGCGGCGGCGATCGCACTCGTATCCAATTGATTAGCGTCACCGCTGAGGGCCTCCAGCCACTCCCGCAGGGGCAGGTCAGGGCTCAACACGTCGGTGCTACTCACCGGCTGCGCCTGCGATCGCACTTGGGCGTCGACCATGTGCGCCAAAAAGTCACAGAGCCGCTCTTCCGTATCCGCACCGTAGGGCACGCTGAGGCCCACGACTTGGCCTTTGCGCGCCTTGGGCACCGGCTGGTAAGTGCGACAGCTGGGGGGCATGATCTGGCTAAAGAGCCGCAGGCGCTGGGCATCGGTATCGCTATCGAGCAGCAGTCGCCAGCGGGCCAGCATTTTTTTATTGGGCGTCAGGGCGATCGCGGGTAGGTATTTGCCCCGCGCCTGCAAATCCAGACTCCACCGCGCAGCGTGGGACCAAAACCGCAGATCATCGCCCAGGGTGATGCCGCTAATTTCACGCTGCCCCAGCGGCAACCCTTCTAAAAAGTTAGCGGTCTCGGCTGGGGTCAACAGCACGCCTTGAACTCGCCAGGGATGCAGCGCGATCGCCGAGTCGGCACTGGTCAGCTCATCGGCAGAATGTTTGGGCAGGCAGGCGGTCTCGCTCAGCTCGGTCGGCAGTGACAGGCTCTGCTCGGCCCCGCGCGCGCCCTTAGCGCTACTGCGACGCTTGCCGGTGGCGTTGCCCATCTCCACCCAAAACGTTTTGGGTAAGCCGCCAATCGCCTTCAAACTATCCAGCAGGTCAGGGATAGCCATGCCGAACGGCTGGGCTTGCAAGACCGGCTCGGCAGGCAGACTGTCCGGGTCGAGCCGTCGCCACACCTCACCCCAGATAAAAAACTGCTGATTTTCGACTAACCAGCTTCCATGTACGATTGCCATGCCACACTCAAATCAATCAACAAATTTTTGACGCCTTAGCCTGATCGCCCATGGATCTGCCCATTTCCCGTCACACCAAGTCTGACCTGCCCGTCTTCGTGGATCTGATGCAGCCCCACGAAGCGACTGGGGTCAGGGCCATGCTGAATCAGATCGTGTTAGACGGGGTGAGTTATCCTCAATCGGCACCCCTGTCGGCAGAGGCGTTTGCAAATTATTGGCTGAAGGGCGAGGCGTTTGTCGTGCGCCTGCCAGCGAAGGCTGATGCGAACAACTCGGCTCAAGTTGTGGGGGCATTCTATCTCAAACCCAACTTTCCTGGTCGCTGCAGCCACATTGGTAATGCCGGATTCATTGTAGCGCCTCAAATGCGTGGTCAGGGGCTGGGACGCATCATGGGGGAAGTCATGTTGGATGTGGCCCGCGATCGCGGCTACCGCGCCGTGATGTATAACCTCGTGTTTGAGACAAATGTGCCTTCCCTAAAGCTCTGGCAGTCTTTGGGATTTCAAGAGATTGGTCGCGTACCCCAGGCAGCGTATCTACCGGACGGGTGCTATGTCGATGCGGTGATGCTGTATAAGTCGCTGGTTGAAGAGGAGGGCAGTGGGGAGTAGAGGGTTGAGTGTGGAGGGGAGTGGGTGGGGCAGGGGGGCGAGAGAGCGGGGGAGCGGGGGAGCATAACTGGGATTGTTTAGCAGCACGGGGGAGTGGGTGAACGCGGATGAGCGGTGTCAGGTCTGATGTGGGTTGGCAATCATACTGATCCTGTCAACGATGACTACTCCGCCCTCCACTCCTCAATACTCTCTACCTCAAACATCTGCATGTGCCGTCGCGCTATGAGGCTGAGGTGTCGACTATACCGAGTCCCCTCGACGAGAAAGGCATCGGTGCGATCGACCAACAATTCAACGGTCGTGAATCAGGATGGTTAGCGGGGTAGAGCGATGCCTACACCTCTGGCACCGGGTTGGCTGACACCGCCCACATTGGGGATACCGACACCTCGCCCCCCGGATGCAACACCACCAATATTCGGGACGGCAGCCACACCAATACCAGGCACAACAGGCACGACAGTACCCATGCCAGGCATGACGCCAGGGACGCCGGGGACGATGCTCGGCACAACGGGGACGACACCCACGCCAGGCACGACACCAGGAATGACACCCTCGCCAGGGACACTCGGGATGACACCAGGTACGACAGGCACGACACCAGGCACGCCCAATCGGGCAGATCCACCCAAATCGGCAATCGCTGTTTGGGCGTCAACCGTTGCCGACACGGGGGTGGTTTGAGCTTGGGCTAAGTGGGGGTGTCCAATCAGAACAGTGCTCGTACCCATCACCGCTAAGAGCAGTTTAGATAAGTAGCCAATCGGAAACTTGAGGGTCATAGGGGTCTCCAGCGGAGCTTGAGTTTGCATGAGGAATCTAGTCAGAGTGAATGGTTTATCAAAAACACAGTCACATCCTAGAAATCACCGATGGCATAAAACCTGAAGCAAACCACCCAAATACGGGGGGACAATCGTCCTCAACCCAATTAGGAGAATTATCCTAGAGCATCGATTCAGTATTGCGAGAAACCCGGTTTCTTGTGTCAGGCAATGATGGAATGAGTCCCTTTCGCCCCAGAACCGGGTTTCTGTACCGGTGCTCTGGGCGTCTGGTATGGACAAAACATATGAGTTTAGACGCCGAGTCCGACTGAGGAGACAGACAGCTGGTGAGATTGAAACAGAATAAAAATTCCCCGCATGCCGGTAGCCTGCCAATACAACTCGTAGCAGTTGCCATGAGAGTGTTCTGATTTTTGTGTAAGCAGAATTTAGTTCAAACTTTGAAGCGTTCTGGAAACAGAATAGCAAAGTGTGACAGAGCAACTCTCCAGTTTTTGATAGGTCGATTCCATCGCTTTGAGATATTGTTCATCGCCAG
>JBHJJI010000392.1:0-9525 GCA_050042805.1 Leptolyngbyaceae cyanobacterium | reverse complement strand
GCAGCAGCAGTTAGGCAATTGGTATGGGCTACAACGTCACCTCTATCAAGAGGTCGCTCGCCAGTTCATCCTCCAATCGCCGCTGATGGGTAGCACCGCTTGAATTATGGTTTTGTTGAATTTGTCAATGCGTAAGTCCTGGGCACGTTGGCGTTGGCGGCTTTTCGCATTGTGTTCAGCAGCGGCGCGACTTCCAGCAGTGGTGGGGGTAGCTCCAGCAGTGAGCAAACGGCGACCTTGCTCTCTCAGCCCTTTGGTCAATGGCTGGTCGGCCTGATCGGCGCAGCATCGGCGGGATACGGTTTGTACTGTATCTATCGCGGGATCAAAACTAAGTTTCGTCGCAAGCTGAAGACGCATGAGATGAGTTCGACGGAAGAAGCTTGGGCCGTGCGCATTGGTCGCTTCGGATTGATTGCGAAAGGAATTGTCACCACGATTGTGGGCTATTTCTTTGTGCAGGCGGCTCGAGCGTCTGACCCGAGCCAAGCGAAGACGACGGAGGGGGCCCTGCAGGCGATTCAGCAGCAACCGTTTGGCGCAGTCTTAATGGGCATCATCGCGTTAGGGTTGGTGGCTTACGGCATTCATCTCATGGCCCAGGCTCGCTACCGGCGGATTTCTCCAGCTCAGTAAAGGGCGCACGACCATTCATCTAGGAACGAGATTCAGGGTGTCAGGTTCAGAGTGCAAGGTTCAGGGTTTGAAGTCGTTAGCAATCTAGGTATAGGGCGACTTCTGCCGGGACAGTACCCGAAACAATTGATGTGTGCTGATATTTCTGATGGCGAGCTGTTAACAGCCTGCCGTTTTTTGTCAGAGCTTCTAATTACCTCTGCAGCAGGAGTGTGTTCTAGAATGCTTTGCCTCTATTTATAGATGGAAAGCTCGCTGCATTTAAATATGCTGTTGATAACTTACGAATGAGTTTAAGCGTCATCAACTAATTGCTGACGTTGGGCCATTCGCGATTATCTGAATGAGGAATACTGTCTCCATGAAAAATTCATTTTATAAAGCCGCTGGGGTTTCTTTACTGTCTTTGGGATTGACGATCGCTCCCGTCGCTCAAATGGCTGTCGCCCAAGACACCCCCGCTACTGAAACGGAAAATGCTGAGACGGCGGGGGAAGAGTTCAATGACGCCGGTCAGTCTCTACAAAATGCGGGTGAAGAAACCGTCGATGGTCTCCAGCAAACGGGCGAGAACCTTGAGCAGGGCGGTGATAACACTTTGCAAGAGGCGTCAGAGGCGACTGGCAACGCAGTCGAAGCTACCGAAAACGCCGCCCAGGAGGCCGCTCAAGATGCAGAACAAGCTGCTGATCAGGCTGGCGTTGCGGCCGCTGACGCCGTTAACGCGGTTGAAAACCAAGCCAATTGGGGTTGGCTGGGGCTGCTCGGCTTGATCGGTTTGTTCGGTCTGGCTGGTGGTAGTAAAAAGCAGGAGGTTGTTGAAGTGCGTAAGCCTTACAGCACCAGCGATCGCCCTGAGATTTACACCAACAGCGCCAACACAGAAACCTATCGTCGCTAATCTTTGATCCGACTGGGTCGAAACTATCGGGCAAGAGCCTGCTGAGACTATCTCAGCAGGCTCTTGCTGTAATGATTTGGGTACCTTAGCAGCAACCTTGGCAGCGGCAAACAGCGACCCCAAGTATTGCTGAATGGCTAATTTCCTTATTTCGATAGAGCAATTTTCATATCTATCTTAAGAAATGGGTTGGGATATATTTCGTTCTAAGACAACTTTTATGCTACCCATAATCCTTTGACTGCTAAAGATTGATTTCGGCACAATAACACTTCATCTTGCATGAGTTGGCTCAGCTTTTCATGAAGCAACTAGCATCATTCGTACAAGCTAAATGCAGTTTTAGTGTCGAGATAAATGTCTGTTTCTATCGATTTCAGGGGGCATTCAGCGGCTTTTGATAGAGCATACAATCACGAAATCCGCTGTGGTTTCAGCTCCTTAATAGAGGGGAATTGTAGTTTCGATTAATACCCTAGGTAGATGGCGAACTAACTTTTTTGATCGTAGATGGAGTTAGTCTTTTCAGAGTATTCGCTGACTATGTCTCCTCACCTAGAAGCTCACCAATCGTTTTGGATCGCCTCAACCCTGCCATCGACCTATCCAGCGTTGTCTCAAGACATCGTGACGGATGTGGTCGTCGTCGGGGCCGGTCTCGCTGGCATTACGACCGCGATGTTGCTAAAGCGAGCGGGCAAACGAGTGGTCGTGCTGGAAGCCGAGCGCGTTGGGCAGGGGGCGTCGGGTCACACGACGGCCAAGGTGACGTCGCTGCACCAGCTTAAATATCACGATCTGATTAAACACAAAGGGGCTGACGAGGCCCAGCGGTATGGGGAGTCGAATCAGGCGGCGATCGAGCAGATGGCCAAACTGGTCAAAGAGGAGCAAGTCGACTGCGATTTTGAACGCAAGGATGCCTATACCTTTGCCGAAGCGCCCGACCTGCTTAATCAGGTCAAAGATGAGGTCGAAGCAGCCCAGTCTTTGGGGTTGCCAGCGACGTTCGAGCGCCAAGTGCCTTTGCCGTTTGAGACGCTGGGCGCGATCAAATTTAGCAACCAAGCCCAGTTTCATCCTCGCAAATATTTGCTGGCGCTAGCCGCCAAAATTGACGGCGATGGCTCCCATGTATTTGAGCAAACGCGGGTGATGACTGTGGATGACGATGGTCCGGTTCATGTCAGAACCCAGAATGGCTGTACGATCACCGCTCAGGATGTGGTCGTGACCACGAATTTGCCAATTTTGGATCAGGGTCTGTACTTTGCCAAAACGTATCCCCAACGTTCCTACTTGATCGGCATCAGGATGGCAGCTGAGCAGGCCCTCAACGGCATGTTCATCGGGACGGGGGATAAGTACCGTTCCATTCGGACGACGCCAATGGATGATGGCAGCGCTCTGCTACTGATTGGCGGTGAAGGGCATAAGGTGGGCGAGGCCGATGATACTCCCCAACGCTTTGAGCGATTAGCCGCCTATGCTCAGAAACTCTTTGGGGCCACTCAAATTGACTACTACTGGTCATCACAGGATTTTGTCTCTTTTGACAAGGTGCCGTACGTGGGGCCGCTGACGCCGGTCAATCAGCATATCTATGTCGCCACGGGATTTAGCCTGTGGGGCATGAGTAACAGTACCGTTGCAGCGATGCTGCTGCGCGATCGCCTCTTAGGGCAAAAAAATCCGTGGGCTAGCTTATACGACTCGACCCGCTCGACCCCCTTTGTGACCGAAGCATCCCTCAAAAACAACTTGGACGTGGGTACCCGGTGGGTGGGCGATCGCCTGAAAGGATTGTTTGACAGCCCGCAACCGACTGAGCCGGGTGAAGGTAAGCTCGCTAGCCAAGGCATTGATAAAGTTGCCGCCTATCGAGACGAGGCCGGTGAGCTGCATCAGGTATCAGCAGTTTGTCCGCATTTGGGTTGCATCGTCGCTTGGAACGCCGCTGAAAAGAGTTGGGATTGTCCGTGTCATGGTTCTCGCTTTGATGTGGAGGGTCAAATTTTGCATGGTCCTGCGGTTAAGCCCTTAGCAGCCAAAGATTCCTAAGATGGTGACCTCATAGAAGAATAGTCGTCATCAAAGCCCGGCGAGTATGACAGTGTGAGGTTTGCGGAAGCCCCCAATCTCTACCCCACAATTCCAGCAACTCTGGCGTTCTACTTCTGCAGAAAGATGTTACGCAGCTTAATAGTTGCCTAAGATTCGGATAGATATTTTTGTCGAGAGGAAAATCATTCGTATGTCTGAGATTATCAACGCCATTGACGCTACCCAAGAAATTGTGGCTGAGGTGTCGCCAGCGCCGCCGACCTTCGAGCGGCAGACCTCAGCGTCAGATCTGAAGGCTCGCTTGGATTGGGGTGAGCCCGCCTTCACGATTATCGACGTTCGCGATCGCGAAAGCTTTAACAATAAGCGAATTCAAGGGGCGATTCACTACACCGCCGACGAGTTGGTCGAGCGCGTGCGGCAAACCTTGGAGCCCAACCGCGACATTTATATTTATGCCGATGAAGAGGGCGCAGCGATCAACGCGGCCTCTCGGCTCGACCAGGCGGGATATAAAAAAGTTGCCATTTTAGAAGATGGTATTCGGGCCTGGCTCGCAGCCTCAGGCGTAGTGGAAGGCCGTCAGGCTTAGCGCCGGAGCGACGCCGCGGAAGCGGCTCAAGCCCGATGGGCAAAAAGATCAGACACCTGCTTGAGGCGACTATCAGCAACTTTGATCTGTCCTCAGCAGTCACTCCCCGATTACATCGAACAGACAGCGGGATATTGCCGTTATGGCTACTATCCCGCTGCTTCGCCTGTGCAAATTTGCCCTCACAATCGACCTATGGACTACGACATCATCATCATCGGTGCTGGGGCCGGTGGTGGCACTCTCGCCTATGCCCTCGCCAACACCGGCCAACGCATTCTGCTGATTGAACGAGGCGACTACTTGCCTCGTGAAAAGGAAAATTGGGATGCTGACGAAATCTTTTTGCAAGGTCGCTACCAAGCGCCTGAACAGTGGCTAGATGCCCAGTCCCGCCCCTTTGACCCGCAGGCTTATTACCTGGTGGGGGGCAACACCAAGTTTTACGGGGCGGCGCTGCAGCGCATGCGAGCAGAAGATTTTGAGGACTTGCACCATGCCGATGGCGTGTCACCCGGCTGGCCCCTGACCTACGACGCGTTCGAGACTTACTATACCCAGGCCGAGAGCCTGTTCAAAATTCACGGCCAGCAAGGCGAAGACCCGACTGAGCCGCCGATGTCTGCCGACTATCCCTTTCCCGCCTTGCCCCACGAGCCCCGCATTCAGGCAGTGAGCGATCGCCTCGCTGAACAAGGTCTCACTCCCGTCCATCTCACGCTGGCGGTCGATCGCAATGTCGAGCAGCCGCACCAAAGTGCCTGCATTCGCTGTGACACCTGTGACCCCTATCCCTGCCTGTTGAATGCCAAGCTCGATGCCCAAACCGCCTGTGTCGATCCGGCGTTGCAGCACGATAACTTCACCCTGCTCACCAATACCCAAGTGACGCGCCTGCTGACTACGGCTGATGGTCGCCGCGTTGACCGGGTCGAAATTGCCACTGATCGGGGTCTGAGTATATTGTCCGCTCGGGTGGTCGTGGTGGCCTGTGGAGCCATCAACTCTGCCGCCCTGTTGCTCAAGTCGGCCAACGAGCAGCATCCCCACGGGTTAGCTAACCACTCTGACCAAGTGGGCCGCAACCTGATGCAGCACAACCATTCAGCGTTGATTGCGATCGCCCCCGAAGTTAATTCCACGGTGTTCCAAAAAACCCTGGGCATCCACGACTATTATTTCAGCGGGCCGTCTCAGGACTATCCCTTAGGGCAAATTCAGCTTACGGGTAAAGCTAAATGGCAACGACTGGCCCAAATGGCCCCGACTGAACTGTCTCAAGCATGGCTGCAGTACTTGTCAGAACATTCCGTCGATTGGTGGGTGACGACAGAGGATCTACCTCGACCTGAGAACCGGGTACAGCTAACAGCTGATGGTAAAATCCAGGTCAACTTCACGCCCAACAATCTCAAGCCCCATATGGAGCTGATCAGCCTGCTCGAACAGCACCTGAAGGAATTGGACTTTTACATGTTCTGGCACCAGCGCATGGATCTCTCGGTGTTTTGGCATCAGGTCGGCACCTGTCGCTTTGGTACTGATCCCCAATCCAGCGTGCTTGACGTGAACTGCCGCACCCACGAGGTGGAGAATCTCTACGTGGTGGATGCGAGCTTCTTGCCCTCAATGGGAGCCATGAATCCCACGTTGACCATCGTTGCCAATGCGCTACGCGTGGCCGGACAGTTGAAAGCAGTGCTCTGAAAAGTACCTATTTTCAGCAGTGGATAAGTCTTGAAAGGGACAGCGGGCGATCGTTAGCTAGCAACCCCCAACAGATGCGGCAGATTTGGCGCATCTGTTGGGGGTTGCTGCGGGCTCAAATTCTGCAACAGATCGACCGGTTGAGCTGACACATCAACGACAGCACCGACGACGATTGCTCAAGACAGGGTTACACCAGATTCTACAAATTACAGTTACATAGACAAGTCGGCTTTCTCCCAGTAGGAGACACTGCGTGTTGGCCTGGCCTGCCCATCGGGCCTACGGTTCTGCTCAGCCGACGTTCCTTGAGCAGAGTCGAAAGGCAGATCGGTAGTCCAGTTTCAGAGAATTGGTATGACTCCCGTAGAGATACCACATGTGGCAGATGTGAGGATTTTCGGGTTGCCACATAATATTTCTAATTACAAAAGTTCAGTATCTATAAGTCTGGATAATTTGGCTTTAGCGTCGGCTAAATGCAGATCAATATTCAGACCTAGTTGCGTTAAAGCTCAGGGAACATCAGTACAAAACGCGTGACGTCCTTTAATGCTGGATCATGGATAAAGCCCTCAGAATATTTTTCAAAACTGGTAAAGAACTCGAAAGTTTAACCTCAGAAGCCAGCCAGGTTCGCCTGCCGAATGTCGAAAAGCTCGTACGTGAGTTTAGGGAAGTGCTAACACATCGGGCCATTGCTGCCGAGGCTCTAGAGGTGTGCGACTCGCCGGAAACCCGAAAGACGCTTTCAGAACTACGCGCTATTGAGCAACAGCCCGCAAAAGTAAGAAACTCGCCGCCTTTAACCAGAATTAAGCTGGTTTACCGGATTCTATGAGCTAGGGTTGCCAAGACCTTAATGCCGCAGCTTTTTCTCTGTTGTGATGTCCTTTGAATCGATAACAAAGCATGTCAGAAAGTTTATCCGTGAAGTTCAAAGTAAAGCCCCAATAAAACCTTAAAGCTTGATCAGCCAGTGTTCGCAGGAGAGACATTATGAGCCCAACACAGGTATGGCGCGTTTTCAAAGATGCGTTTAGCGAGTGGAGTAAAGACAATGCTTCGCGGCTCGCGGCGGCGTTGGCTTACTACACGATTTTTTCGATCGCACCTCTGCTCATTTTGGTGATTGCGATCGCCGGTCTCTTCTTTGATTCTGCCGCCGTGCGCGACCAGCTGATGGGGCAGATTCAGGCGCTCGTCGGCGGTGATGGGGCCGAGTTTTTGCAAACGGTGCTCGATAACGCCAACCGCCCGGGCGAACAGTCGGGGTGGTTAGCCTCCGCAATTAGTATTGGGTTGCTGATTGTGGGCGCAACGGGTGTGCTAACGCAATTGCAAACCGCCCTTAACACCGTCTGGAATGTCAAAGTCAATCCGGAAATGGGCTTTTGGGGCCTGATTTACAAGCGTGTCTTGTCCTTTGGCATGGTTTGGGGGATTGGCTTTATTCTGCTGGTCTCTCTGATGCTGAGTGCCGTCGTGGCCGGCTTTTCCAACTATCTTCACAACATTGCCCCTGGGCTCGATTCGTTCAGTCAATTGCTGAGCTTTTTAGTGTCGTTTGGCATCACGACGCTGGTGTTTGCCCTCATCTTCAAGTTTGTGCCCGATGTTGAAATCAGCTGGGGCGATGTCTGGTTCGGCGGCATTGTGACCGCCCTACTGTTTTCCCTCGGCAAGGTCTTGATTGGGCTGTATTTGGGCAACAGCAGCTTTGGCTCCACCTATGGCGCTGCTGGCTCCGTCATTATTCTGCTGGCGTGGGTGTTCTATTCAGCGCAAATTCTGTTCTTTGGGGCCGAGCTGACCCAGGTCTATGCCCGGCGGTTTGGGTCACAAATTACCCCCAACGACTATGCGGTCAAAGAGTCCCCCTCGTAACTCGCAGACCGGTTTAACCCTTCGCCGGCTCTACGCATGGCCGCGATCAATGGAATGGTGGCGGACTCACATCAAACCCGGTGCCGCTGAGCCCCATCGTTCAAGTCGACTACCCCCAATTGGGATTGATCGCACCGTAGAGATGCCAACAACCTTGACGTCTTTCTCTAAAGCTTGTGAGACTTTTTAAACTGGGCAAATATCTGCGATTGAGCGTCTGCTCATGGCTTTTCGTCGGTCTGATGGCGTTACCGAGCTGGGCTTCGTCGCCGCTCTTGATGCAGTTTCCTGGTGGGGGTGGCGGCGGCGGTGACGCTTACACGCTGGGCTGGGTCGAATTAGACGGCTATGAGGTTTTTCAGGTTGCTGCGCCTCAGTCAACGTTAGGACAGCGGCGCAACTACATTCGCCAAAACCTGCAGGAGATTCGCGATGCCTACCGGAAAATGGCAACACCGGTTGCGCGCATCTCAACCCAAGAGACAGAAAACGGCCAGCCCAAAATTTTGGTCAACGACGACTACTTGATGATTGTGACCCAAGAGGATGCCAATCTTCAGGGCACGACGGTCACGGGAGTGGTCGAGCGCGTCGAGCAGGCGGTGCCAGCGATCCTGCAGCAAAGCGATCGCGAACGGCAGCCCGCCTATCGGCAACAGCAGTTTATGTCTGCGGGAGCTGCGATTGGTCTGGCGATTCTGGTCGCGGTACTCATCCAATTTTTTTCTAATCGGCTGCTGCGGTCGGGCATGTCAGCATTAGGGGCCACGCTAGAGCAGTCACAAATGACTGCCGATCAGCGCGATCATCTTGACGATATTCGACAGCTGTTGCTGCCCGTGTTTCAGTTTTCAGCGATTGCGATCGCCGCGTTGTGGACGTTAGGGCGCTTTCCTGAAACGCGCTCGGTGCAAAATCAGCTGCTCTCGACGCTCAAGGTGCCCATCATTATTGCGATCGTGGTTGTGGTTGCCTACGTGGGCATTCGGCTGACCTATGCCGTGGTTGATCGGTTGCTGATGCAGCTGACCGATGAGGAAGGCTTTAGCGGCTACTACTCTCGTCGAACACGGCTCCGCATCTCAACCTTGTCGAGCGTCATCAAAAACATCGCTAACTTTGTGTGGATCGCCCTAGGCTTCATCGTGGCCCTGTCCATCACGGGCATTAATTTGGGGCTCCTGCTGGCCAGCGTCGGCATTATCGGCTTAGCCTTCTCGCTGGCGACGCAAAACCTAGTGCAGGGAGCCATTCGAGGCTTTTTTATTGTGTTAGAGGATCAGTTCGCGATCGGCGACGTCGTCAAAATTGGGGCCGACGCGGGTGTGGTGGAAAATCTGAATTTGCGGATTACTCAGCTACGTGACACCAGTGGACGCTTAATCACTATTCCGACCAGTGATATCAACCGAGTGGCTAACTATTCTCAGCACTGGTCGCAGGCCGACCTCAAAATTCCGGTGCATTACAACGCTGATATTGATGAAATGTTGCAGGTGATCCGCGAAGTCAGCGAGGAACTCAAAACTGACCCTGATTGGGCCGACCTGATTTTAGAGGAACCGCAAATCTTGGGGGTAGATGATTTTGACGACAGCGCCCTCATCATCCGCGTTTGGATCAAAACGCAGCCGATGAAGCAGTGGGATGTTTCCAGAGAGTTTCGTCGCCGCTTTAAGTTGGCCATTCAGTCTAGCGATACCGACATTCCGTTTCCTCAGCGGGAAGTCTGGCTGCA
>JBHJJI010000391.1:0-2215 GCA_050042805.1 Leptolyngbyaceae cyanobacterium | reverse complement strand
GCGGACTCGCCGTCGCTGGGGCTTCACTGTAGGGCAGGCCCGTCAGTTCGCCGTTCAGAATTTCGACGATGGGGCTAACGCGAATGAAGGGATCGCGATCCTCGTCTTCCTCGTCATCGTCGTCATCGTCGAAGTCAAAGTCGATGTCCAGCCATTCCCCTTGGGCATTTTGCTCGACATACACCATCGGATTTTTAAAGGTAATGCGCGGTCGCAGCGTGCGCGTCAGCAGCTGCAGCAGATTCAGCCGAATCGTCACCGTCTCGACCACGAGCTGATCGGGGTCATCCTCAGTCGCTGGCATCGCCGATTGACCAAACCGCACACCGGTTAACGAGGCCCGCTCTACTTCGCCCAGATAAACCGGGCGATCGAGGGCCTCACTCAGTAACTCGGAAGCCCAGGGCGAGAGCCGCTCATTTACAAAGATCCAAGCGGCCAAGGTGCCCCCAGCCGCACCGAGAATCGCGATCGCGCCAAGCGTTAAGCCGGTCGTCTTCCAAATTCGACGCCGTTGTTTCGCGTTAGTTGGTTCCGGCTCTGGCGATGACCCGTTACTCATGACCCCTCATACCTGTGTTGTCTGATGCATTCCACGGTCGGGAAAGTCCCGTCGGCATTAAAAACATTACCAACTCTTGAGCGGTCTAACGGCTTCCCTGACTAATTTGGTCACTAAGTTTAAGCCCACATCCTGACTTAAATCGTCTCGCTGCCCATAAGATACTTAAAATTGACGCTTACAGATGAAAACCGGATTAGAGACTCATGCAAGTCTACGTGCTCTTGTTCAACGCGGGAACCGACAACGAAGGCATTCATTCGTTGCAGGCCAATGGCAAAAACACCGTTTTAATATTTGAAGACGCAGACGATGCCACCCGCTTTGCTCTCATGCTAGAGGCTCAAGATTTTCCCTCTCCCACGGTCGAAGAATTTGATCAGCGCGATATTGAAGAATTTTGTGCCGAAGCGGGCTTTGAAGCCAAACTCGTGGCCTCGGGGGCACTGATGGTGCCGCCAGAGAACAGCGTTGATCAGACAGACTGGGATCCAGACGGCAACGCTGTCGAAGAAGTGCCCCCCACCGCTGACGAATCGCGCTTATCCAATCAAGAACTCGACAGCATTCGGCAACAGCTCGAAAAGCTGCTCTAATCAGACGATGACGGCCAGCTGTCGCGGGCAGTATCGAGGCGAAGCTGACCGGCAGCTGACTGCGCTCCCCGCTGGCTAGAACGCTGCTGCCCCGCCTGCCCGACCGGTCTCGTCTGGTCAGACTTATTCCCGCCGCTTTGGAGAACGCCCTGTGACATCCCCTGCCTCTCAGCCCGAGGACCTAACCGATCGCGGTTATTTATTGACTGAGCAGGCGAACCCCGCCAGCCAGTCTTTAGACCAGCTCTCACCCTTAGCTTTTGTGGAATTGGTGAATGCGGAAGACCACAACACCCTGCAGGCGATCGCCGCGGCCAAATCAGCCCTCGCTGAGGCGATTACGCAGACGGCGGCGGCGCTCCGGGCGGGCGGGCGTCTCTTTTATGTGGGGGCCGGTACCAGTGGCCGTCTTGGCGTGTTAGATGCTGCCGAATGTCCACCCACATTTTGTACACCACCGGAGTTAGTGCAGGGACTGATTGCTGGAGGGGCCGCTGCCCTAGTGCGCAGTTCAGAGGGGTTAGAAGATATCGCCGCCGATGGCGAAAGGGTGATTCACGACCATCGCATTGGCCCCCACGACGTTGTGGTTGGTATTACTGCCGGAGGCACCACCCCCTATGTCCATGGCGCTCTCAAGGCCGCCCAGCAGCGTGGGGCGATCGCCATTTTCATGGCTTGCGTGCCAGCTGACCAGGTACCGGCCCACTACAACGTCGATATTCGTCTGTTGGTCGGCCCTGAGGTGCTGGCCGGCTCTACTCGCCTCAAGGCCGGGACGGTGGCCAAAATGGCGCTCAACATCCTTTCCACCGGTGTCATGGTGCAGTTGGGCAAGGTTTATGGCAACCGCATGATTGATGTGGCTGTGACCAATACTAAGCTGCGCGATCGCGCCATTCGCATGCTCAGTGATTTGACCGGGCTTGATCGGGCAGCAGCGGCTGACCTGCTTGATCGGAGCCAGCAGCGGGTCAAGTCGGCGCTGCTAATGCACTGGGGCGAGCTAACGTTAGCCGCTGCAGACGCTTGTCTAGAGTCGCACCAGGGCCAGCTA
>JBHJJI010000390.1:0-7545 GCA_050042805.1 Leptolyngbyaceae cyanobacterium | reverse complement strand
GAGCTCCTGTCCCATTTGGGATAAATCCTTGAGCAGACGTTGGATAAACCTCTCCTTGGTAAGGAGAGGTGCCGCAGGCGGTGAGGTTTATCGTCGCAAGCGGAGTCTGGAATCCTTTAATGGCAGAGCTTTGACCGACTTATGCGTAATGGATAGCTTGTCGAAGGGGGATACACACTTTTTGGGATGTGTAGTCTAAATTCAGCGAATTGGTATGACACGCCCCTTACCGTTTTCTAGCCCCCTGGCTCCCTAGCCAGCGGCACTTGATCTATGAACTAGCGTCGCAATCTACTAATTAGCGACTTCGGCCATCTCGATGACCTGACCGTCATAGTCCTTGACCAAAAAGTTGAGAGGGGTGTCACGACGAATCTTGCAGCGTACACCTCGGGTTTGAACGCGCATCAAAATTTGTTCTAGGCAATCGTGGTCAAAGCAGACGTGACGATGGCGATCGCGATGGCCCCGGCTGGCTCCGCTGATCACATGCAGCTGCGTATTCTTTTTGAGCTGATACCAGAGACCATCAGGCGAGTTATAAGGCTGTGATGGGGTTGTCAAGCTGCTCGAAAATACCGGGTCAATGGCCGCGGTGCCTAAGGTTTGTTCGTAATTGTAGTAATAGTGCAGCGGCACATCGGCAGTTTGCATTTGCAGCATGCCTTCATAAAAGCGACGGGCCGTTTCTAGGTCGGACACCATGACGGTATAGACTTTGGGCGCACTGCTCAAAAACATCCACATCGCCCCGGCATATCCCACCAGCAGCATCACCATAATGCCTTGGGTCGATAGGATATCCACCGGTAGCCCCAGTCCTAACAGCATGGGCGGCATACAATTCCAAAACACGCTAACTATACTCACTTCTTTAACTAGCGATCGCGATAACGAGGGCGGATTGAGAAACCCGACGTCTTTTGAGGTTATTCTAAACTGCCCTATTTTGTTTTACTTAGTCTATCAAGGGCAACCCTTAAAGATTCAGGCACCCCTAGGTGAAGCCCGAATTCGCCCAAGGCGAACATCCGGTTCAACACTCTGCTTGCGGCAAAACGATGGATTTTAGATGAGACAGGGCGGCAATTGAGCTCACCGGATGAAGGCTTTTGTAAAAATATTAGTGGTCTCTCTGAAAACTATGGTTATAGTAAGAGCAATTTGTCGGCAGTTGTTATTGTCAGTCACTCCCGAATTGTGCAAATTCCTAGTTTTCCTGAATGTAATCACGCCATCGTCCAGCAGCTTGGGCACCTGAGCGATCGCGAATTGCTGCAACGTTTCAAAGCTGAACCGGAAGCCGGTCGGTATTTCACTGCGATTTTCTGCCGCTACAGTCCTGTCGTTTTTAGCCTCATCACCCATTCGGCCCGCTCCCCTGTCCAGGCTGAATATTTGTTTGCCTTGACCTGGCGTCACATCCTCAACGAACTCGGCGGTCTCGAACTACCCACTACTCAACAAACGCCTGCCAACGAGACGGAGCAGGGGCGATCGCTGTCGTTGCAAAGCTGGCTGATCAACGTGACGGCCCTGTGCATCAACCAGGCCGCCCTGCCCGATGTCGAAGACATCCATTACTCACTGTCACAAGCTTCACCGCCGCTCTGGTGCTACGTTGAACGATCGCTGGATCGACTCAATCCCTTAGAACGGCTGATTCTGGTCATGGCTCAAACCTTTCGCTGGAGCGATACCCGCATTGCCGCCTATCTGCAAGCCGAAGGTGAGCATATGGCCCCCACCGAAGTCTCTGTTCGTCTCCGACAGGCGGCGCAAAATCTCGAAGCGGCTCTCCCAGAAGATATTCGCGTTCTCTATTTAGATCCGGCCACCGCTGATACTGATTCTCCGCTATCAGGATTAGTGGCCTCAGTACCCGTTCAAGAAAAGCCCGTGCAAGAAAAGCCGGTCAGCTAGTTCAAAGCTGGCCGACCCAGACGTCCCCAAGAGAATTCTGAATGAGATCGTTATGGAGCTTTGGGGCGATCGCTGCCCAGCATCCTGCGCGGGCATTCGATGTGTTGGTTAGGCAAGGGCAATGGCCTGTTGTTCTATGGCAAGTCCGAGCGGCCGCCGCGATCGCAGGGCTAACGGCGGCAACATCGGTGATAGAGGGATCTGCGTTTCCAGCATGTCCCCAAGACAGACGATTGTCTGTCTTGGTTTGCAGTGTCAAAATCCGATGATCAGGAATGTTGTTGTGGAGCAACTTCCTCAGGAAAGGGGGGCTGGCCGAGTCGGTTGCCATGGTTTGATGAATAGGCGTCAGGCAACGCCTCCACAGGCGCAGGGATGGCTACTCTGCCGTCAATCCCAATCGATGAAAACGGCCTCAAACTGAGCCCTAGCCCAATACGTACGACAGTTTACCTATGACCGCTATTCATCCGCAGTCAGCGCTGAGATTTGATATCGTCACCCTGTTTCCTGACTTTTTTACCTCGCCCTTGCAGTCGGGGTTGCTGGGCAAAGCACTGGCGCGGGGCATTGCCTCGGTGAATTTGGTCAATCCTCGCGATTTCACGACCGACAAGCACCGCAAGGTGGATGACGAACCCTACGGCGGCGGTGTCGGCATGCTGATGAAGCCAGAGCCGATTTTTGCCGCGGTCGAGTCTTTGCCGGTGTATCCTCGACGCGAAGTCATTTTGCTCACGCCCCAGGGTGAAACGATGACTCAGCCGCTGTTTCGCACCCTCAACACCACGCTGGATCAGATGGTGCTCATTTGCGGCCATTACGAAGGGGTGGATGAACGGGTGCTGCATTTGGTCGATCGCGAGGTGTCCTTGGGGGATTTTGTCCTTACCTGCGGTGAAATCCCGGCATTGACCCTGATTAATGGGGTCGTGCGCCTGCGTCCGGGCACGGTGGGCAAAGCCGACTCGTTGAAGTTCGAAAGCTTTGAGACCGATCTCTTGGATTACACTCAATACACACGACCGGCAGAGTTTCGTAACTGGTCGGTACCGGCGGTGTTGCGATCGGGCGATCACGGCGCGATCGCCCAGTGGCGGCAAAACCAGCAGATCGAGAGAACTCGGAGCCGCCGTCCCGATCTTTACAAAATTTGGCAAGAGCGACAGAATGCTGACGGCTCTCAGTAATACCGCTGAGATCAGCCCCTGATTTTGATTAAAATCTTATAGAGTGGGCAGAAAATTCATCAGATGTGTCGGAGATCACTTAAGCCCTAGGTAAATTTGCTACTATGTCAAATATGAGCATACGGATTGGCAACGGTTACGATATCCATCGTTTAGTGGCCAACCGTCCTTTAATTATCGGCGGCGTCAAAATTGCGCACGACAAGGGGTTGCTAGGTCATAGTGATGCCGATGTGCTGACTCACGCCATTGCCGATGCTCTGTTAGGAGCCCTCAGTTTGGGGGATATTGGCACCTACTTTCCTCCCAGTGACCCCCAATGGGCGGGTGCCGATAGCCTCATTCTCTTGACCCAGGTCTATCGGATGGTGCGCGATCGCGGGTGGGCGATCGCCAATGTCGATAGTGTGATCGTTGCTGAACGCCCCAAGTTAAAGCCCCACATTGCTGATATCCGGAAGTCTCTAGCCGAGGTGTTAGCGGTGGCCCCCGATCAGGTGGGGGTAAAGGCAACGACGAATGAAAAACTAGGCCCCACCGGTAGAGAGGAAGGAATCGCGGCCTATGCTGTAGTGCTGATCTCTCAATCGGCTTAACGAGCGTGAAATCCACTGATCGACCGGCTTTCACAGCTCAAATTGCCTCTACAGGATGATTTCGAGCCGCGAAAGCAGTTTGTGTCGCTCACAATACTTTTCGGTTTGTGAAACTTTAGTTAATATCACTTCACGATTAGTGAAATTTTTGTAAAGCAATTGCCCGTTTTTGAACATCATCAGGAATTCCTCTGAGATATTGAAGCACGGGCATCTTTGTGAAGTGAGTCGATCAGGATTAGTCAGATTCAACGGTTTACAGGTTGCACAGAATGGACATCTACCAAAATCACCCACTTGCGATCGCCGGTAGTTTTGGCAAAGAAGCTGCTTTCGGCAAAGAAAGTCCTGTTAATTTGAAGTGGGGATATTCTGTCCCTGAGTGGTTTCAATCAACGCCACCCGAGCGCGTCGGGCTGAATGGCGAATATGACTACTTTGGTCTGAAGAAGCGGGTCGAGGCGGTTTTTGCCGACCAGTTTACGGCCTCAGAATTGGCTCAGCTGTCGGTCACGCAGCGAGGACGGGTCGTGATTTTGCAGGGCGTCGTGCCTGATGCGGGCGTGCTTCGATGCTTGGTCGATGCTGCCAGTCGGGTGGAAGGCGCGATCCGAGTTGATACTGGTTGGGTCACTTGCGCCACTGAAGTGCATTCATGCGTAGCCGTTTAGACGCGCGACGTGGGCCTTCTCGATGCTCTACGCATTGTAGAACCCTAGAACCCTCTCACGAGAACGAACTGACGCTCTTCAAGTCACTGCCCTTTGCGCTTTCACTATCTCTGGGTAGCTACAGCAGTCTCACTAACGGTCACCCGATCGCGGCGTAAACAACGATTGTCGGAGTATTGACTCAATGTCGCCTGCGGTAGACACCCCCCAGATTCGCCAGCAGGCTTTGAGTTTAGGCTTTCATCAGGTGGGCATTGCCCGAATCGACAGCAGCGCTGCCGCCACCGATCAGCAAAAGGATGCTCTGCAACAATGGCTAGCTCAGGGCTTTCAGGCCGATATGGCCTGGATGGCCAATCCCCGACGCCAAGACATTACCCAGGTCATGCCCGATGTGCGATCGCTGATCTGCGTCGCCCTCAACTACTACACACCGCATCAGCGCCCCGAGGATCCCCACACCGGCAAAATTTCTCGCTATGGCTGGGGCCGCGATTACCATCGGGTGATGCACAAAAAGCTGAAGGCGCTATCCGAATGGCTGCGATCGCGGGACAGCGACATTCACACTCGCTTTTATGCTGACACCGGCCCCGTCGCCGATAAGTTTTGGGCGCAACAGGCCGGGATCGGGTGGATTGCCAAAAACGGCAATCTCATTACCCGCAACTACGGTTCGTGGGTTTTTTTGGGCAAAATTTTGAAGAATGCTGAGCTGGCTCCAGACGCGCCTCACACAGAGCATTGTGGCACCTGCACCCGCTGCCTAGACGCTTGTCCCACCCAGGCGATTACGGCCCCCTATGTAGTCGATGCCAACCGCTGCATCGCCTACCACACCATTGAAAACCGGGACGAAGAACTGCCCCAGGCGATCGCGGAAAACATGGCCGGCTGGGTAGCGGGATGCGATATCTGCCAAGACGTTTGTCCCTGGAATCAGCGATTTGCCGAACCTACGGACGTCGAAGACTTTGAGCCCTACGCCGATAACGTTGCACCCGATCTTGAGGATCTAGCAAACCTCAACGAGGCGGAGTGGAATCGCCGGTTTCCGGCCTCGGCACTGCGACGCATTAAACCGGCCATGTGGCGGCGCAATGCTCGGGCTGCCCAGCAAAGCCAACATCGCTAGTCCGGCTTGGCAGACGTCTCTCGACCCTTGGCCGGTTACCCACTGTGACCCCTACACCGTGAACTTAAGTCCACCTTCCTAGCTGCCCCCGACAGTTAACGTCTCGACCAGTCTCGTAACACTTCTTGACAGGGCGACGACTAGGGCGAAGGCGATCGATAGGATAATAAACAGTACTTCACAACCCGGTCGTTCAGCTGATCGTTCACGCCGCTGAACTGACCTAAGACAGGTCTTTAAGAGGAAAAAACTTTGGTCAGCACTGCCACATTAAAAACCACCAAATCAGCCGAAATCTTTGCCGCCGCTCAACATCTCATGCCCGGTGGTGTTAGCTCCCCTGTGCGCGCCTTCAAGTCAGTCGGTGGCCAGCCCATCGTCTTTGATCGGGTTAAAGGAGCCTACATTTGGGACGTTGACAACAACCAATACATTGATTACGTCGGCACCTGGGGCCCAGCCATTTGTGGCCATGCTCATCCTGACGTTTTGCAAGCCCTTGCTGCCGCCCTCGAAAAAGGCACCAGCTTTGGCGCCCCCTGCTATTTAGAAAACGTGCTGGCAGAGATGGTGATTGATGCCGTTCACAGCATTGAAATGGTGCGGTTTGTCAACTCGGGCACCGAGGCCTGCATGGCCGTCCTGCGCTTGATGCGGGCCTTTACCGGTCGCGACAAAATCATCAAATTTGAGGGTAACTACCACGGCCACGCCGACATGTTTTTGGTCAAGGCAGGCTCCGGCGTTGCAACTTTGGGACTGCCCGACTCTCCTGGTGTGCCTAAAGCCGCGACTCAAAGCACGCTGACCGCGCCCTACAACGATTTGGCCGCCGTCAAAAAACTCTTTGAAGATAACCCTGGTGAGATCTCGGGGGTGATTCTAGAGCCGGTGGTGGGCAATGCCGGGTTCATCGTTCCGGAAATGGAATTTTTGACTGGACTGCGCGACCTCACCCGCGAGCATGATGCGCTGCTGGTGTTTGACGAAGTGATGACCGGCTTCCGCATTGCCTATGGCGGTGCGCAAGAAAAGTTTGGCGTCACACCTGACCTGACTACCCTCGGCAAAATTATCGGGGGGGGCCTGCCGGTGGGAGCCTACGGTGGTCGCCGCGACATCATGGAAATGCTCGCCCCCGCTGGCCCGGTCTACCAAGCCGGGACCCTGTCTGGCAATCCGTTAGCGATGACAGCGGGCATCAAAACCCTCGAAATTTTGCAGCAGCCGGGCACCTACGAGCAGCTCGAAGCGATGACGAATAAGCTAATTACGGGACTCCTAGCGGCGGCCCATGAAACAGGACATGCCGCCACTGGCGGCAATATCAGCGCCATGTTTGGCATGTTTTTCACCGACCAGCCCGTCCACAACTTTGCCGATGCGAAGCAGGCGGACACCGACAAATTCAGCCGGTTCCATCGCGGCATGTTAGAAGCGGGGGTTTATTTGGCTCCGTCTCAGTACGAAGCAGGATTTAGCTCGTTGGCCCATACTGACGCTGATATTGAGAAGACGATCGCGGCGGCCCGCCAAGTATTATCTAACCTCTAACCTCTAACCCTGCACGAGTCCAGCATCAGCATTGCCCCTACGAACTGGGCTCAGCTTAGGAAGCTAAATCTGAGTTTGCCATAGCCGCGCTTCGGTATGATTGCCGGGGCGCGGTTATTTTTGTTCGATGATGCAAAGAGACGCGATCGCCCCCTGCCTTAACCGCATCCCTGCCGACGCCTCCAATCAGCTCTCTGAAACGGCGCGACTAGCTCGCTCCCTAGCATCTTGGCTTCCCTGCACTCCAGGTTGTATCAAAAGCTCTATCCCTCAGCCTTGGTCATTGGCAAGGGTCGGTTATTGCGACTTCTGTGGCGACAAACCAGCAGATATTCTAGGCAAGTTAGCACTCGCCTTGAATGAGTGCTAGTGTTTCATTTGCAGAGAAATTAAAGAGACGGGACATGGCGAAACTAGTCGTTTTTGATGAAGCGTCGCGACAGGCCCTCGAAAAAGGGGTCAATGCCCTTGCCGAT
>JBHJJI010000389.1:0-27102 GCA_050042805.1 Leptolyngbyaceae cyanobacterium | reverse complement strand
CTCGAACTAATTCCCAAAACTCTACTCGCTTAAGCTGGACTCGCTCACTTTCTTTTTCATCGGCATGGAATGTCTTTTTTTTAATGTCAAGTCCAGCTTCTTGAGCGCTCTATCAATGGTTGAACGACTAACTGAAACATTGATTTCCGTTGCGAGTTGTTCCCGCAGGTCTTCCAGCGTGGCGTCATTCTGCTCTTCCACCAATCGTCGGAGCACTGCCAGAGGGTCTTCCGTGAGCTTCGGGGGCGTTTGCTGTGTCCGTGTTTTAGGACCCACGGAGTCCGTTGCTCGATACTGCTTCAGCAATTTTTGAACGAAGCTCAAGGCCACACCAAATCGTTTTGCTAACTTGCGCTGCGAAATTGATTCGTCCTCATGAGCTTTGATGATTTTTCGACGAAAGTCGATAGAGTAAGGGAGCATCTCGGTGCCTCAGAGCGAATTCAAGAGGTATTAAATGTACCTCACGAAGCTGAGAAGCGCTGTATGCTTTCTCGGAAATCGCCCAAATCGCATTCCCCGGAACAGAAACGTTGCCGGTGAGGGTTTGGCAATGCCAAACCCTGGCAATGGGTACGCTTTATTACCAAAGTCCCCGAATCGGTTCGGGCTCAGGTTCGACTTCGGGCTCAGGTTCGACTTCGGGTTCCGGTTCGACTATCGGTTCCTCGACCATGGGTTCTTCGGTCATTTCGGGGATTTCCTCGGCGATTTCCGGCGCGGGAGAGAACTGGAGCGTACCCACATCAACCGGCAAGTCCATATACAGGTCGCCGTCTTCGAAAAAATACCCAACCGCATCTTCTAGACCCTGGCGATACTCATCATCGATGGAATCGGGGCCACAGGCGGCCAACGTCGAGGGGCCTAAGGCAATAAAATCGCTTTGAACGTCATAGGTGCCGCGCACGACGTTGCAGTCGGCCTGCACACCCACGGTGCCATCTTCAAAAAATTGAATCGTGTAATCAGCAGGATCAGTCGGCTCTAACAGGGTGTCATTGTTGTAGAGAATTTGCTGCAGTTCCCATACCGTATCGGTCAGCATGGGCTCTTGGGCCTTGGCTGCAGAGATTGCCAGCGTGGTGCTCAACACAATGGCTGACGTGACTGCTAATGAAATCGAAGTATATGAAATCATGCGTTAGTCTTCACACCTCAGTTGCATTTAGTTGAAAATTGTTGAAAAGGCGAAAGGGAAGGGGAACTGGCCCAGTCGAAATTAAGTTTTCAACTGAGAAAAATCAGCATCCAAATTCTGCGATCGCTAGTCATGTTTTTTAAAACACTTGCCCAGTAGATTACTGCCTGCGGTTGACATCTAGGGCAATGTTTATACTTCTTTAATTGCCATTGACTCACCGCCTAGGTTTATTCATGGTGGGTGAGATTAGCCAGCTTGAGGCTGTCAGTTAATGAGCCTGTTGGTATGGCGCTGGCCACTTTGCTGAGGACACCGAGGAGCACTCTGATCCTGAGCGCATCAGCAAAATGGCTTCGCAGTCTTGTTCTAATCAACTGGCGACTGCTATATGAGTTAGCTAGGGTTCGGTGAAAAAGTCACGTTGGCCAATGATGGGCTCAGGCTCCGCTGCGATCATGAGGGCATTCACTGTGCGGGAGCTGAGAATTGTGAGGGCTGAAAAGATCATTGATCTTGACAGTGCATCTTGATTTCAAGAGTGGAGTTATGCCATCAAGCAAGCGCTTAAATATATTCGTATTCGAGCAGAAATCAGGTTGGCGCGATCGCGATCGCTCTCCATACAGAGCCCCTAATGGCAACTGCTTTGACTACAATCAGAAACCAACGGCAAATCTCTAGCAAAGCCATGCACAGCGACATTATTCAAACGGTGACCTCCTCTGAAGAGTCGATTGTGCTCTTCGAAATGAGTGATGGGCGAGGCAAAACGACCGCGACCTGTCGCCATCCTCAAGAACTCGCGACGAAATCAGCGCAGGCGCTTGTGCAGGCTATGGGCACGATTCAAGCCTTGGCTAACCGCACCTCTGAGACCTTAGCGAAGCTCCCAACACCGCCGGCCGCTTGCGAACTCGAATTTGGCATCAAGATCGACCCGGTGGCGGGGGCGCTAGTCAGTCAATCGGCGGATGAGGGGAACTTACGGATCAAATTTGTGTGGTCACCTGATTAAGGCTCATTCTGAGTGATCGGATTTCCGATATTAATGCTGGAAATGCAGGGGAGTCCAGGGGCTGGGGAGCCGAGGAGTAGGGGATCCAGATTTGTCGCCTTTAGCAAGCTGCAGTTTCATCAGGTCACCCCAGATGGCTGAAATCACCATCCGGTAGACTTTTTATCCCAGTTCTCAGTGATCGGACTTCCGATGCCGTCTTGGAAACGCAGGGGAGCCAAGGAGCAGGGGAGCCAGATCCGTAGCCTTGTTTTAGAGAATCGGTATTAATTCTGACTTCCGACTTCTTCATTCTGTAGGGGCTTGCCCTTCCTGAAGGGGATTCTGCTGTATCTCAGAGACTCAGTATGAACCGGCGAGGCTGGTTGAACCCATTGACCAGAGTATCGATAAACCGGGTGTCGTATTCACCGTGAAGCAGACCGCAGCCGCGATCGCCTAAAGTTTGGCTGCTCTGATTTGATAGCTAATCAAGATCACCGGTAGGATGCCGACAATCAAAATTGCCAGGGCGGGTACTGCGGCATCGACCAGGCGCTCATCAGAGGCGTATTGAAACACGCGGATGGCTAAGGTATCGAAGTTAAAGGGACGAATGACGAGGGTGGCAGGCAGCTCTTTCATCACGTCGACGAAAATTAGCACTGCTGCGGTCAGCAGACTGCCGCTTAGCAACGGGGCATGAACCTGGGCCAGGGTTTGGGTGGGACTGTTGCCCAAGCTGCGAGAAGCGTCATCCAGCGTCGGACGAATTTTGGTGAGTCCGGCCTGCACGGTGCTAATGGCGATCGCTAAAAATCTGACCAAATAGGCAAATACCAGCGCCGCGATGGTGCCGCTCAACAAGAGCCCTGTCGAAACGTTAAAGACCTGTTCAGCCAGGGTGTCAATGGCGTTGTCTAATCGCCCCACCGGCATCATGATGCCGACTGCGATGACTGCCCCCGGTACGGCATAGCCCAGGGAGGCCACCTGCACGCTCAACCGGACGCTGCGGCCAGGGTGCAGCCGTGCCCCATAACTGAGCACCAATGCTAACAAGATGCCGATGACCGCCGTTACTCCGGAGAGAATCAGGCTGTGGCTGGCCAGGTCAACAAAGTCGCGATTGAGGGATTTTTCCAGATTGGCCAGTGCCATCCACAGCAGCACGAGGCCAGGCAGTAGCAGCCCCAGGGCAATGGGCAGCGCGCAGGTGAGGACTGCGGCGATCGCCCGCATGCCCGTTAAGTTAAAACGTGAGAAGCAGGGCTGATTGCCCACCGCTTGGTAATAGCGAGCTTGACGGCGAGAAAACCGCTCTAGTGCGATCAAAACTGCAATAAATAGGAGCAAAACGCTAGCCAACTGGGTTGCTGCCAGCCGTTCGCCCATACCGAGCCAGGTGCGATAAATGCCCGTCGTAAAGGTCGGCACGCTGAAATATTCTACCGTGCCAAAGTCATTGAGGGTTTCCATCAGGGCCAGGGCGGTGCCGGCAGCGATTGCCGGACGAGCCAAGGGTAAGGCCACGGTAAAAAAGCTGCGCCAGGGCGTGCAGCCCAGCGAGCGGCTGGCTTCTAAAGTACAGAGTGACTGTTCTTGAAAGGCGACTCGCGCCAGCATATAGACATAGGGATACAGCACCAGGCTGAACAACACAATCGCGCCACCCAGCGATCGCACATCAGGGAACCAGTAGTCCGTCGCGCTCTGCCAGCCAAACAGCGTTCTCAACGTCGTTTGCACCGGCCCAAAATATTCCAAAAAGTCGGTATAGGTATAGGCCAGCAAATAGGCCGGGGAGGCGAGGGGCAACAGCGAGGCCCACTCAAAGAGTTGCCAACCCGGAAAGGCACACATCGTCACCAACCAGGCGGTGCTGATCCCCAAAATCAGGACGCCGAGGCCCACCCCGACCATGAGGCCCAAGGAGTTGGCGATGTAGCTGGGAAGTACCGTGGTTGCGAGGTGAGTCCAGATGTCGCTGGCCGTGTCGTCCCCCAGATTGCTAAACGCACCGGCCACCACAGCCATGAGGGGAGTCGCGATCAGGATGGCGATACCGATAACCCCGATGGCCCAACCGGAAATGGGCAAAAATCCTAGGCGCGATCGCTGAGGCCGCTGTTTGAACTTTGCCAGTGTCATGACCGCCCTTCCATCACCCTAACCCTAAGCCTCGCACACCTTGAGCTGCCAACTCTTTCAGATCAGCCAGCGTGATAATTTCATCGCTCATGACATAAACCGCTGACCCGTCCACATCAGAAAACACAATTAAGTACTGGATAGTGGTGTCACCAGGCGAGACCACTTCATAGATAGTGCGACCGGTATCTTCTAAATCATCTCGTTGGTCAACGCTGTAGCCTGTATTTTCTAAGTCGTCAACCAGAGATGCCGCCACCGCGTGATAGGTGCTGCCGTCCACAACCCGCCGACAATCGCCCAGGCTAAAGCAGCCACTCTCTGCCCCAGCAACATGGGGAAACATATCGCCGTAGCCGACTAAAGGGCCGATCGCTGCGGGGGGAGTCTCCGGTTGCGGTTCCACAAAGCCGGCGGGCGGTAGGCCGTCTTCAAGGGGCAGTTCGGGATCGGCGTCAAGGCCAGACTCAGGGGTCGACAGGCTGGCGGGCTCAGGTGCCGGTGGTAGCACCTCGCTAGAGATGACATCAGGTTGCAAAAGATCTGGCTCTGTGGCGGGAGGAATCGCGGGCTCAGATGGCAGCGTGATTTCGGGGACGGCGGCGACGGTGTCTTCCGGCAGCATGATGACCGCGATTGAGTCTGACTCAGTCTCAGGAGAGTCTGGCCTCAACGTGGATTCTGACGACTGCGGCATCGGCACAATGAGCAGCAAGCCATGGGCAGCAGCAGACAGCGCCAAAACGACAGCAGGAATCACGACTTTGGGGTTGATTTGAGAAGGTGATATCAACGGCTCTGACCTGATTCCGCCGCTCCAGCTACCGTGCAGATTACCCGGCGGTTAAGGCGGCTAGAGAGTATATAGATTTATTCACAAGATAATAGCCTTAATGGCAGTGGCTTGCAATAATGCCCTCACCCGATCGCGGCCCAATTGCCAGCATTTGGCGTAGCCCGTGCTGCTGCCACGAAGCCGCAGAGTTGAGGCGATGAGCTGGAGCCGGGCTATCCCTGCAAGACGCTCAAGTCCCGTTAGACTGGTAGGACTTTAGCTTCGATGTATGACCATGAGAGCTACTTCTTCCCTCCGTTTTAAATGTTTAAGCTTCGTGTTGGCGCTGGCGGGTGTCGGGGTCACTAGCTGTTCGTCACCCCCGGCCAGTGACCTCTCAGCCGATGAGATCGCCAAAGCCACTGCGGGTGAATGCTAAGATTGTGAGTTAGCCGGCGTTGACCTGGCGGGCAAGAATCTGAAGGAAGCTAAGCTCTATCGCTCTAACCTCAGCAATGCCAAACTTGCGGGGGGCGATCTCAGTGGGGCGCTGATGGATAGCGTGGATCTGCAAAATGCTGATCTGGCCAACGCTAATCTCACGAACGCCGCGTTGACTTCGGCCAATTTGGGGGGAGCCAACTTTAAGGGGGCTGACCTCAGCGGCGCCTATTTGCGGGATGCCAATCTGGCCGACACCGACTTCACCGATGCCAACTTGACCGGGGCCAACCTGACCAGCACAAATTTGGCAGAGGCGATTTTAGATGGCGCGACCTTGACTGACGCCATGCTCCCCGAAGATTTCACCGCGCCCTAGAAAAATTTTGGTGGTCATACTCTTAAAGGTGGGTGACCGGCAGATGAAAAGGATGGCGTTGGCGGCGCATGGTTGAGGCCACCCCAGCGACAGGCCAACGATAATACCGATTCTCTGAAACCAGGCGACAGATCTGGCTCCCCTGCCCCTCGGCTCCCCGGCGTTGCCAAGATGGCATCGGGAGTTCGATCACTGAGAACTGGTATACCCCCTGGCTGTGGCTAACAGTCGAGGGCGCGCCTGCGTAGCACCCGGTTGAAAAACGCTAGAGTTGCCTATGAAGTGAACGGCACTGATTTGTGGCAACTGCTGCTCGACCCCTCCGCAAAATTTTGTCCGTCTCTCGGGTTTTGCTGTCGGTGTATTACGCCTACATGGTGGAATATCGCGCCGAGCTACTGTTTTGGGTGCTCTCTGGTACCTTCCCGCTGATTTTTATGGGGATTTGGGCTCAAGCGTCCCAAGGTGGCCAGTTTGCGCTCGATCCGATCGCCTTTATTCGTTACTTTCTTGTCGTCTTTTTAGTGCGCCAGCTGACGGTGGTGTGGGTGATTTGGGAATTTGAGCGCGAAGTAATTGAAGGCAAGCTGTCGGCTTTTTTACTGCAGCCCATCGATCCGGTGTGGCGGCATTTCTTTAGTCATGTCTCGGAACGCTTTGCCCGGTTGCCCTACATCGTGATATTGTTGGGGGCCTGCTAGCTGCTCTAAACCGAAGCTGTCTGGTTGCCTTCTTCCCCAGCTTTGCTGATGGGCCTGCTCGCGATCGCGGGCTCATTTTGCCTGCGGTTCATCATTCAATACACGGTGGCGATGTTCGCCTTTTGGACAGAGCGCGCCCACGCGATCGAACTGTTTTGGTATCTGCTTTATATCTTTACTTCCGGTATGATTGCGCCGCTGGACGTGTTTCCTGGCGCGGTCAGAGCGGTGATCCTGTGGACGCCTTTTCCGTACCTCATCTACTTTCCCGCCAACATCATCATTGGCCGTCCCACTGCCGTCATCCAGGGCTTTGCCACGATGCTCGCTTGGGGCCTCATCTTTCTCGCCCTGAACCGGTGGCTCTGGCGGCGCGGGCTGCGGCAATATTCGGGCATGGGGGCGTAATGCAGAAATATTGGCAAGTGCTGCAACTGTTTTGGGGCACCGCGATCGCCGCTGAGTTAGAGTATCGGCTCAATTTTTCAGTCGCCGCGCTGAGCAGCGTCGGTGGTCTGATCGGCAGTCTGTTTGGCCTATTTTTGTTCTATCGCACGGGCTACGAATTCCCCGGCTGGAGTTGGGAAGAAGCGTTGATTGTGTTGGGCGTATTCACGCTACTGCAGGGCTTTTCAGCCACTTTTTTGGCCCCTAATCTCAACAAAATTGTGAGCCAGGTGCAAGAAGGCACCCTCGATTTTGTCTTGTTAAAACCGATCAGCTCACAGTTTTGGCTCTCGACGCGTACCCTATCGCCTTGGGGCATTCCCGATCTGTTCTTCGGCCTTGTCATGATTGGCTATGCTGGGTCGCGCTTGGGAGTTGATCCCCTCGCTTATTTCATGGCCCTGCCGCCGCTCCTGTTTGGGTTCCTCAGCTTGTATAGCCTCTGGTTTGTGTTGGGGGCGACCAGTATTTGGTTTGTCAAAATCTACAACGTGACCGAGGTGCTACGAGGCTTACTCGAAGCAGGCCGTTTTCCCGTCGCGGCTTATCCAACGGCCTATCGAGTATTTTTCACATTTGTGATCCCAGTCGCGTTTCTCACGACCGTACCGGCGCAGTCACTCCTAGGCCGCGTCGAGTGGACCTGGATTTTGGGATCGATCGGACTTGCGATCTCCCTGCTACAGTTTTCTCGCTGGTTTTGGCAATTTGCCCTGCGGTTCTACACCAGCGCCTCCAGCTGAAGGCCCCTCTGCGCCCCCGCCTTTCCACTCCCTTGTTCTCCCAGAGTCGTACAATACTGAGGGCCATTAAGTCTCAACCACCGATGACGCACTCGACTGATGTTGCCACTCTGGCTCGCTGGATGGCATCGGACTTTAGCAATCAGCAGCAGGCGATCGAAAACCCGCCCCTCTATGCCCACATTCGGGTGTGTATGCGGCCTCTACCCTACAGCCTGTTGGACGGAGCCAGCCTCTATCTCGAACAGGCGTATGATTTTATGCTGCAGCAACCCTATCGAGCCCGGGTGTTGCGCTTGTTTCCGGTCGGCGATCGCCTTGAGCTAGAGAACTACACCATTCAGGATGTTGAGAGCTTTTATGGGGCGGCTCGCGATCGCAATCAGTTGAGTCAATTGACCCGCGATCGCCTGACGCTGATGCCACATTGCAATATGCACATTGAGTGGACGGGCCATAGCTTTGTCGGTCAGGTTGAACCGGGCAATGCCTGTATGGTCGAGCGTCAGGGCAAAATGACCTACCTCGACAATAAATTTGAGATTAGTGGCGAAAAATTTCTTAGCTGGGATCGAGGCCGTGATCCCGACACGCACGAACATGTATGGGGCTCACTGGCCGGGCCATTCGACTTTGTGCGGCGGGCCAGTTTTGCTGACGAGGTGGTGCTGGGATAGCAGCGCTCAGCCGTTCTGACGGATGCGTGAGCCCTGCTATCCGAGCAATGTCAACGGCTCACTTCGCCGTAAAATTGAGATTCCTGATTCCAGGCGCTTTCCCTAACTTGCCTGTCGATCCCTCCTCATCCTCTGGTTGGAGCTGCCTGTGGCTAAACAACGCCTCGATGTTTTGTTGGTTGAGCGTGGTCTATGCGCAACCCGTCAGTTGGCCCAACGAGTGATTCGGGCCGGTGAGGTGCAGGTCAATCATCAAGTGGTGGACAAGCCCGGCACCGCGATCGCGCTAGATGCCAAACTCAAGGTCAAACAAAAAGCCCCGTTTGTCTCGCGTGGGGGCGAAAAGTTGGCCAAGGCACTGCAAGCGTTTGACATTGCTGTGCAGGGACGCGTGTGTTTAGACGGCGGCATTTCGACCGGGGGCTTTACCGACTGTTTGCTCCAGGCGGGTGCCCGTCAGGTCTATGGCATTGATGTGGGCTACGGTCAGGTCGCTTGGAAGCTGCGCCAAGATGCTCGCGTGATCTTGCGAGAGCGGACGAATCTCCGGCATCTTACACCTGCCGAGCTGTACGACGAGGCTGCACTGCGCCCTGATCTGGGCGTGATGGACGTTTCTTTTATTGCGCTCAGCAAGGTTTTGCCCGCCTTTTGGCAACTGCTCGCGCCAGCGCGGGAGGCAGTGCTGCTGGTCAAACCTCAGTTTGAGGTCGGTCGAGAAAAGGTGGGCAAAAACGGTGTCGTGCGTTCGGCCAAAGATCAGGCTGAGGCGATTTGGCAGGTGTTGCAGGCCGCTCGTCAGCTGAGCTGGGGCGATCGCGGCCTGACCTATTCTCCCATCGTAGGGCCTGCAGGCAACTTGGAGTATTTACTCTGGCTACAAATGGCTGAGGCGATGGCTGCATCCCATACCCCCCTGACCTTAGAACAGGTTTATGAGTTGACCCAGCAGGCCCAAGCCGAGCTGTCGTGACGTTGGCATCCCGTTCTATATAGTCTCAGTCCGCCTCAACCCCAATGGTGATACTTCGTTGCGTCAAAACAGAGCCGGGGTTGTCCACAAAATCTACATTTTTCTGGAGTTCATCCCGACTCTACTGAAACAAGGCTACAAATCCTTCTCTCCTGCCCCTCAGCGCCCCTGCTCCTGGTCTGCCCCTGTGTTGCCAAAATTGGGTTAACAGTCCAATTACTAAGAATGGGGAGCAGTCCCTCATCGCCCCAAACTCGCGATTTATTTTCTCCTGAAAAAATTAGGAAAACTGAGAAATTCTGGCCCAGAAGCTCAGATTTCCTCTTCAAAACGTCAGTATTCTGAAAAATACGTTACTAAAATTCATGCTGGCCCTGGGCAAGCATCATCCTAGCGATCGCTCAAAGTTTGACCGCCCTTGCAAAAGAGGCAATTGCTGATAAGCTCTTGAAAAAAGCACGCCAATTCAAAATTTGAGCTTTAGAAACGTCAGCTCATAAAATAACCTTATTTGTAAGGGCGCTATATCAGAAAAAACTGATGGTATGATCGCCCTAGTAATTGTCTACTAGTTGTCAGGAATCCTAAAAGCCTATGACTCGAGCGCCTATCCCACCTATGGTGCTCATCATCTTAGATGGTTGGGGGTATCGAGCAGAGACTGATGGTAATGCTGTAACCGTTGCAGAGACGCCTGTAATGGATAGTCTCTGGCATGCTTATCCACACACGCTGATTCACACTTCGGGAAAGGATGTCGGTTTGCCCGAAGGGCAAATGGGCAATTCAGAAGTTGGCCATCTCAATATTGGGGCGGGTCGCGTTGTGCCCCAAGAGTTGGTTCGCGTATCTGATGCGATCGAAGATGGCAGCATCCAAGAAAATGCCGCCATGTTAGAAGTCTGCCAAAAGGTACGCTACCGCAATAGCAAACTGCACTTTGTGGGCCTGTGTTCAGACGGTGGTGTCCACTCTCACCTTAAGCATCTGTTGGGCCTGTTAGAAATGGCCAAAGCTCAAGATGTCTCTGAGGTTTGCATTCACGTCATTACGGATGGCCGCGATACCAAGCCGACCGATGGCTATCGTTCGGTGCAAACGCTGCAAGACTTTACAGAAGCTCACGGCATTGGTCGCATTGTCACCCTCAGCGGTCGCTACTACGCGATGGATCGCGATCACCGGTGGGATCGGATCGAAAAGGCCTATCGCGTGATGGTTGATGATGGCGAAGGGGACGGGCGCTCTGCCGTAGAAATCATGCAGGCGGCCTACACGAACGAAATCACCGACGAATTTATCGAACCGATCCGGGTTGCTCCCGGTGCAGTTGAACCCGGCGATGGCGTGATTTTCTTTAACTTTCGCCCTGATCGAGCGCGACAGCTGACCCAGGCTTTTGTGGATGCTGAGTTTACTGGGTTTGAGCGATCGCTCATTGAGCCCCTCAAGTTCGTCACGATGACTCAATACGATTCGCATTTTCCTGTTCAAGTCGCGTTTCTGCCACAAAACCTGAGCAAGATTTTGGGCGAAGTCATTGCCGAACAAGGTCTGAAGCAGTTTCGCACCGCTGAGACTGAAAAGTACGCCCACGTCACCTATTTCTTTAATGGCGGTTTAGAAGATCCCTTTGAAGGGGAAGATCGGGAGTTGATTCCTAGCCCCCAGGTGACGACCTATGACAAGGCTCCTCCGATGTCTGCTTCCAGGGTCACCGATGCGGCGATCGCGGCAATTCAAAAAGGCATCTATTCGTTGATTGTGATCAACTATGCGAACCCCGACATGGTCGGTCACACCGGCAATCTCGACGCGACGGTGCAGGCGATTCAGTCGGTGGATGCCGAAGTCGGGCGGCTCGTTGACGGCATTGGCAGAGCCGGTGGCACGGCGATTATTACCGCCGATCACGGCAATGCCGAATATATGTGGGACGAAAATCACAAACCGTGGACGGCCCATACCACTAATCCGGTGCCCTTTATCTTGGTTGAGGGTGAAAAGTTGACAGTGCCAGGGCATGGTGGCGAAGTGTCACTCCGCTCAGATGGACGGCTGTCAGACATTGCGCCGACTATTCTCGACATTTTGAACCTGTCGACACCGGAGGAAATGACTGGGCGCTCAATGTTGGTTAATGCATCGGTTGATGTGCGGCCCAATCGTACCCCGGTGAGGGTCAGCCTCTGAGACCCCGGTGTTCCTCCTTGGATATCCGGCCGGTTGCAGGTTAGGATGAGGCCATACGGATTGTTTTGCATCGGCGCTCAATCTGACTTTTTATTGGCTAGATAATGGGACCTATGACTGTCGTTTCAATTATAAAAATTATTTGGTCGGTTGCCGCGATCGGCCTCACCGTTTTAGTGCTCCTTCATAGCCCTAAGGGTGACGGTCTGGGCGCTTTAGGCGGACAAGCCCAACTGTTTACCAGCACCAAGAGTGCTGAAATCACCCTTAACCGTGTCACTTGGACGTTGACAGCGCTGTTTATGGGGCTGACGGTGGTGCTCAGCGCTGGCTGGTTGACGACACCTGACCTGTAAAAAAGGGGAAGTCAATCTGATAACAACGACTCCCTTCATTAGCTTTGTCTCGAGCTCAGGCATCAAGTGATGTCTGAGCTCGCTTTTTGGGTGTCGTAGACAGCACTGACTACTGACTAGAGCTCTCCTTCTTCGACGGTTGCGCTTCATCGAGTGGTCGTAGAGGCTCTCAGTTTCCTGCAAACGCAGTGAGAAAAGGCGGTGGATGATCGCCGAAAGTGATCAGCTTCTACGGCCCGGCCCGGTCTGGGCTTCACATCCGACAAGGGGGTTTCTGTTTTGCGGGCGGTTTATGATTGGCCGCAGTAAACGATGAGGTCAATCTCAACATCACCGAATCCGGCTAATGCAGTTACACCGACCGTCGTTCGACTCGGTAGTTTGCCCGCTGTACAGTAGCTGGAATACACCTGGTTGACCGCTTCGTAATAGCGAAAGTCAGTGACGAAGATGCGCGCCATCACCACCCGGTCGAACCCGCTACCCGCATGGGCGAGCACTTTCTGCAGGTTTTCCATGACCTGGGGGGGTTGGGCCTCAATCGCCTCTTTTTTGATGTCTCCGGAGAGTGGATCCTCGGCGAGTTGCCCGGTGACAAATAAAAAATCTCCGGCTCGCACGGCATGGGAGTAGGGTGCCACTGGCGGCAAAATGTTATCGGGGAGTGTGATGTATTCCAGCAAAATCTTGTCCTTTCAGCCAATTGCTATGCCTTAGGAACATATCGGTTGGAGTACGACACAAACAACCATTTAGGCTAAAAATTTCAACTCGTCAACTTAAAAAACAATGTCCAAATTTAAAAGACAATGTCCAAATTTAGCTCACGAATATCCAGGCGATGCAGTTGAGACTTGCCAGATTGTTCACTCGTTAACCAGATGTGATACGGCGCTTGAAAGGCGATCGCCCTGGGAATCGGCAAATTCGTGACTTGCCCAATAATCTGACCTTGAAAATTCACCAGCCGCATTTGTCCCGTGGCGCTAATCGCGACCAGGCCCGTTACCAATTCACCCAGCCAGTCGAACATGATGTCAAGGCGACACCGAATCACGCGATAGGGTCGCAGATGAACGATCAGCAAATCAGTTTTATCCGTACCCGCTTGAGCAAAAAAGCAATTGGGTGTTTGACTGGGGACGAGCTGATGAATGGGGGATTGTAAATGGAGTTGACCGATGGGTTGGCCCCAGCGGGTAACAAACTGTAGGTCAGTCTGATGGCCCTTGACGGCTGCCACGAGAAAGTAACGCTTGTTTAAGGCTAAGGCGTAGGTGGGCTCACTGGGGGCTAGTAGCGTAAACCAATAAGGCTTGGCAGGGACTTTAGCTAACACATCCACGAGCCAATAGTCTCCTCCTGAGATGGCACTGCGGACGATCAGCCAGCGATCGCTACCCGGCAAAACCGCAATGGGCTCGTCAAATTCCATGAGTAACTGCACTGACTCAGTCTCTTGCAGTTGGTAAACGGCGTGAGCAGTGATGGCCACAGCCCCAGCTACGGTTTGGATAATCTGGGTCACGTTGTGCTCTAAATGCCAGTGTTGCTGGGGGGTGAGCCGCTCAAGTTGGGCCGTGGGCGACAACGGCCAGCGATAAATATCTTGGTGGAAAGCCCCCGTCAGGTGTGAATCGGGTGCGCCTGCAGGGGTAATACTCAAGGCGGTACAAGGTTTAGACAGGGAGATAGGACGCCGGGGTACATACTCGCTGCTGGAGGTTGGCAGTAGCGGTTTGGGAAAGCGATCGCGCAGCTCCGCCGCCGTTAATGATTGGCGCACCGCGAGAATCTTTGCTTTCATCTCTGTGGCACTCTGAAAGCGCCGAGGGATAAGTTTTTCCGTGGCTTTCTTAAGGATCTCTTGAATCGCTGGGGGCACAGTGGCGGGAAGTTTTACTTCGTGGTTGAGATGAGAGATCATCAGCTGGTTGTAGCTACCTGCAAATGGCCGCGCCCCGACCAAGAGTTCGTATAAAACCACGCCGAGCGCATAGAGGTCAGAAGCCGCCGAAACTTGATAGTAAAACCGCTCCGGTGCCATGTACGCAGGCGATCCCGTTGCACCAGTGTGGTCTGAGCGCAGTTCTTCCCTCAGGCGAGCGATGCCAAAATCAGAAACTTTCGGTCGCCAGCCATCGGGATCTAAGGTCAGTAAAATGTTCTCGGGCTTAATGTCGCAGTGAACAATACTCTTACGATGGGCATGTTGCAGGGCCTCCAGCACAGCGGTGATGAGGGTCAGAATCTCCGCCAAGGTCAATGGGGTGTCTTGTTCTAAGAGGTCGCGGAGGGTGCCCCCTTCGCAATATTCCAACACGAGTTGGCGACCGTTACCGGCTTGGTTAAGCGATAAACAGTTCGCAATGTGGGGATGATCTAAGCTCAGCAAAAATCGCAGCTCGCGCAAAAACTGGTGCGTGGCAAAGCGATCGCGGTTTAAATGTTTAAGCGCCACCAATCGCCCTGTTTTGCGATGGATGGCGCAGTAAACCTGCCCAAATTGTCCTTGTCCTACTAACCCTAGTGACCGATATTTGGCGCTTCGGAACTTTCGTGGGAATGTTGTCGATGACACAAAGGAATCAGTTGTAAAGGGTTACTGAGTCAGCATTTTCATAATGGCATCGTGGGGCTGCCCTTCTTGCACCAACGCTTCGGCTGATTGCAGGCGATCGGCCAATCCCAGCACAAAGCGATTGCGATCGGCCCCGAGGGATTCGCAACTGGTTTGTAAACAGCTCAGATCGCGGCCCGTGAGTTGGCTAAAGAACGCTTGCAAGACACCACTTTCCAGCGCCCCAGAAGGCTGCTCAGGCTGAATCTGGTGCACCGTAAAGGGGGAGTTTTTTACCTCAATGACCAAAAACCCTTGCAGCTGATAATCCGTATTCAAATTCAGGCGGCCCCAGCCATGGGTGCGCCAGCATTCTTGCAGGGCTTTGACAAACTCAACCATTGACAGGTCAGCCACGCCCTTTTGGTAATACTCACTGAGCTCTTCGCAAAACCGAGCGTAGAAGTTCTTGCCCCACCAAAGGCCACAGTTTTTCAATACATACTTAGTGGCCTGCCCGGTCTCTTTGTTCAGGCCTGACACGATCGCCTTCATTAACGCGTCGGGTAGCGCTAACAGGCGATCGCCGCGCCGGTTTTCTAAGAGGCCTAATTCGAGGGTTCCTTGGACATAGACATCGCTGGCAAAGTAGTTACTCGGCAGGCGATCGTCAACGAGCAGATCAGCAACAGAAATCATCGGTCATCCTTCCGGTAATCACTACTTAAAATAAGCCCACCAGTGTTTCACTGGTGATTTCAGCATCATCGTCATCGTTCGCGGGGCTCGACGGCGTAATTAAAGTCTGGGCCGCATCCAGTCCGGGGGCCAGGAGGGCCATTTGCGCGGGGGTAAACCGGCCCACAAACTGCTCGCGTATGAGCTGATAGAGCGCTTGATCGACGGCGCGGGTTTCATAGGCCTCGATCATTTCAGGCAACCAGGGTGCCAACCGCTTGACGACCATCTCGACATCGTCGGTGAGCATGGCCAGCGCGGCATACCGCACCATCAGCATGCCGTTCTGCAGGCTGCGCTTAAGTTTGTCTTCCGGCTCTTGGGAAAATTTCTGCTGCAGCGCATCAGCGACTGCCTGCATGAGCGTGAGTTCTTCGTTGCGCAGGCGACGATAAAGGTTAATGCGATCAGGGAGCGAGCTCACGAGTTGGCTTAAGGCATTGAGCTCATGAGGCTGCAGATACGCCTTTTCGGGTTCATCAAACAAGGATTCAAGTTTGGGGTTCATGAAATTACACTCCAAATCAACGGGTCAATGGCGTCAAAGAAAAAATTCACTCAGGGTCTTGATGGGCTTTGCCACCTGATTCACCTGAGCGTTTCAAAACAAATCGGCAAACCCGTCGAGCGTCAGGTCGTCTTCGGCAGGTAGTTCAGGCTGAATGGTGAGGGGGGCGACCGGAGTCCCAATATCGGGCTGGCCTTCCCACGGAAAGTGGCTAAAGAATTCACTGACTTTGAGCTGAAAGCTTAGTGTTGGCAGGTCAGTCGTGGCTTCCGCCTGGTGGGCGGGCGGCGGCGTGGCGCCAGTCCACGAGACTTGCTCAAAAAAGTCGCGGACGGATAAGGTTGACCAGCTGGTAGGCAGGGCAAAATGACCATTCTGAGTCGCGGCGGTGCTCATCCCACTGCCTCCCCAGACCGCAGCCGCTTCTCAATGTCGCGAGCGGTGGCTCCTTCATTCATCCAAAAGGCGGCAGCATCGATCCGATCTTTGCCCCCAAGGAGAAACTTGCAATAGGTTTCGCCCATGGAATAACACTGGATTTCAATGCAGCTCAGCTGCTTGCGCACCATTTCTGTGAAGAACCCGGCGAAGAGACCGGCATAGATATGGCAAACTGGCTTGCCGACATCGCCGAGGGTGCGAGCCACCGCTGAGTCAAACACGTTGATAAACATGAAGCCTTGCTTGCGATCGCTCATATCAACTTCCCAACGGCCCCAGCCCTGCGAGGTAAACGGCCACCACCAGGTTTCCAGCAAAAACATCAGATTGGCGGTGCGGGCATTCATGCCAAATTCTTTTTCAAACCAGCTCTCGAAGAACAGTGAATCGTGTTTGCCCCATTCCAACCCGATGGAATACATGATGGCGGCAGAGGCCTCACCGCCATCTTCTTCCAGACCTTCTAGGAGGCCAATAATGAAGTCTTCGCTCGAGAAAAAATTGCGACCCCCGTTCCAATCAACGATGCTACCGGCTTCAGCATTGAATTGGAAAAAGTCCTTAAAGCTGTAGTGGTTATGTTTCTTGGGATGGCGATCGTGCTGCTGATGTGTGTTTGTCAATAAAGTGGTAGCCATAAATCCCTGCCTGCAAAGCTCATTTTTATTGATCTGATAGGTGTAATGTGCCCAATCAGTTACTGATCCCAACGATTCGTTGTCGAAGTTGAAAATTCTTAAAAATCACCTTCTTTAAGTATGTCAATTTTGGTGGATTCTGAACATGTAAATCCTCAAACTTCACTGACTCAAAACGGCAAAAGTATCATAAAATTCTCCGATTCTCTCGATCTAGCAACGACTGCTGGAAAAAACTGAGAAAGCCCGCTCGTTGAAATTGCTGAAACCGATTTGTGAGTTTTGACCCCAGGGATGGGAAAAGCTGACCTGTGAGATCTCCGATAAATTACTGATGAATTCAGTTGGTGGTGGTAGCAGAAAAAAGGGTCTTGCTTACTGGGTGGTGGTTCCCAAGCTGACGCGACTCATCTCTAATAGTGGACAAAAAAGAGCCGCTTCATCAGGTGTCAGGGCGGCTTTAATCACAGACTGCATGGTCTGATAGGTGGCCTCGCAACTCCGCTGAGCCTTAAACGATTTCATGATGGTCTGAAACCAGATCAGCATTCTATCTTTAAAAATTTGAGGATCGTCTGACAGTAGCGCAGTGGCGGCGTAGCGCAAAAGTCGAACGGTATCTCGCTGCCATTTTGCGGTTAACTCAGTGTCGCCTATTTTTAGCAACGTGGGGTCTTTTGCTTGCAGCTGTTGCAAAACCTGCTGCACGATCTGCGGTTCTAGCTTTTGAATCTTTTGATAAAGGGTGAATCGTAATCTTGCTGTTTTTAGATAATCCTGAAAGAACATCAGTTCAGCATCAGTGGCGTATCTGCCGTCAGTATCTTTACAGAGCTGTTCAATTTGCTGAAGCATAAGGGGGGGATTGTGATCGGATTGGGGGTATAAAGCGTGATGTTAAGGTGCCCAGGCCTTAATTCTGGTAAACATTGCTCTGGGGAAATAATATTACGTCGATCGCCATCGATAATGGTCAGGATGGAGGGAGTTTAACGCATGCTGCTAATTGCCTAAATTTCTCGGCCTTGAATCTTGAGATTGGGCAGCTTCATCCTGCGCTTGATAAATCCGCCGAAGACTGCAATCGACAAGTCGTGGAACTCTGGCGGGGCGTCTTCTATCGTCATCACTTACATCTTCGGATATTACTGACGTAATTGCACGGCTGGCAAGTGCGCTATCGGCTGATGGATATCTAAGCTAGAGTTTGATCAGGCTATCCGGTGGCTGAGACGTGATCTGAGGGGTCTATGAGCAGCAGATGGGCACAGGGCGTTTTAGCGGCGGCGATCGCCCTGGGACTGACGGCGGTTGAGGGAACGCGATCGCGTCCGGCCATGAGTGCCGAATATCTACAAATTGGGTTAGGCCTGTTTAGCTTATCGGTACCCATCGCTGATTTAGAAACCTTTGCGGCTACCGGTGAAGTCCCCGACACGTTAGATACGTATATTGACTATCTTTCGCCTCAAGCTCGTAGTCAATTGCAAGAGGCGCTCAATCGAACCGTTGAGATCAGCCCCTTGGCCATCTCACAGATGACCTATTCGGCTTTGGGCGAAGACTTCTTGAATCGCTTGGGGAACGTGGTGCAGACGCCCTCAGGCATTAACGGCAACCAAGCGATGCGGGCCGCGTTGATTTTGGCGGCGGCTGACCCCGAAGGGTTTTCGATTCTGAAGGTGCTGCAATATTTTCCGACCGTCGGTATCCATGTGGATGTGGGCGAATTGCTGGCGCTAGAACGCGAGATGGGCACTTATTTCAGTTACCGTGATGCGTCTTTAGCCGCGATCGCGGCGCAATCAGAGCTTGAGGTGGCTGCCACCTCTGAGGGCTTGAGCGCGGAAGTGCCGGATTTGCGCCAGCAGGGCTCCGTGGCCTTTAATCAGACCACGCTCACCTTGAATAATCAGTTTGCGGGCATTCCGGCTGAGACGCCTCGGCGATTTGAGGTGGATATCTACCTGCCAGAGCCTCAGGCGGCGGCAGTTCCCTTGGTGATTATCTCGCACGGCTTGGGCGCGAGTCGGGCTGATTTTGCCGCGATGGCTCAACATTTGGCTTCCTACGGCTTTGCCGTCGCCGTGCCCGATCATCCTGGCAGTGATACTAACTATCAGCGTGAGTTTTTGGCCAACCTGGCCTATGAAGGGGTTGATCCCCTCGAGTTTGTCTATCGCCCTTGGGATGTGAAGTCTATCATCGACGCGCTCGCCGCCGACCCGATCTATGCTCAGGTGCTCGAGCTCAACCATGTGGGGGTCATTGGCCATTCCTTTGGGGGATATACGGCGTTGGCCTTGGGCGGTGCGCCGCTCAATCAAGCTCGCATTGAGGCCAATTGCAATCCCGTGGAGTATGTGTTGAACTTGTCAACTCTACTGCAATGTCGAGCTACCGAACTGCCGTTGACTGACTATGCCCTGACAGATGATCGGGTGACGGCGGTGATGGCGTATAGTCCGGTGACGAGCGTGCTGTTGGGGCCGGAGAGTGTGGCCCAGGTGCAAACGCCGGTCATGATGGTGACCAGTTCTAGCGATTTTGTGGCGCCCGCAGTGCCCGAGCAGATTCATCCCTTTATTTGGCTAGAAACGGGTGAAAAGTATCTGGCCACGTTTTTATCGGCCAGCCACGTTGCGATTAATGGGGAAGTTGATTTTTCTGATCAAGTTGAGGTGGCACCCCAGGTATCTTCGCTGCTCACTGGGCCAGATCCGAACCTGAGCACGAGTTATGCGCATGCGCTCAATGTGGCTTTTATGGGGTTTTACCTCAGCGATCGCCCAGAGTATGAGCAGTTTTTAGGTGCCGCCTATGCCGCTGAGTTTTTGAGCGAACCCCCGGTGGCCTTGACGGTGATTAGCAATCTCACCGCCGAGCAACTCGAAGCCGCTTTTGGGGATGAGCCCCCGATTCCGATTTATCCCGACCCCGTTTCCCCTGAGCTCGCAGAGCATTAATGCGGTCGGATGACTACGCTTCGCCTAATTCGCGGGTGCCCGCCGCCAACTGCAAAATCATGGGATAGCCACCTTCTTGGTGATATTTGTCAGCCCAAGCTTTGAGCAGACTGTCTAGTTCGGTTAAGGCTTCGTGACGCTGATCCTGGGGGACGTCAAAGACTTCTAATCCGCGAAAAATATCGGGTCGCTCGATCACCCACCCCTGCATCAATTTACTGAACCGAGCTAGGTCATCCATCATGGTAAAAACCCGCTCGCGTTCGCCCTTAGGGGAGTAGTGGGTGCGGGTGAGGGCAAAAATCGGGATCGACAAAAAGGGAATATCAACTTGAGTCACGGTGCCCGAGTGGAGCAGACGGAACTTGATGTGCTCGGTCAAGGCATCACTCAAGGGCATGCGCCGATTGGGCGGATATTCGCTCTGAGATTTGGTGCGCAGCAGCGTGATCAAATCTAAGAATTCGAACAAATCCAAAAAGCGAGCCGGGGGCGTACCGGTCGGTAACTGAGCGGACAGCTCATCATTTTCTTTGGTCGTCAGGTGATGACTGTTAAGTCGTGACTTGCCAGGCTCCCACGGATGCTTTTCTTGCCAGAGATAGGGGAGCCCAATGAGATAGTAGGGCTCTTGATCGCTGAGGGTCGTGAGCGATCGCCCTTCGGTTAACAACGTTTCGACTTCTTTGATAATGGCTCTGACCCGCTTGGGCTCCACATGGTGCAAGAAGCTGGTTTTGCGAACGTTGTTGCCCTGCTCTAGGTAGGACGAATAAATCGCCAGCTTGGCCGCCGTATTGGCGGCATCCAAAAAGGCACCGTAGCGATGCCCACCGAGCTTCATCACGCTGATAGCCAGATAAATCAAGATGCGATCGGCCGAACTGACTTCGAGATCAGCAATTACTTGGTCACAATCTCCCGCTGAGGAGAAAGGATCCTGAGAAAACGTTGCGGGTTTCGTCACACTCCTGCACTCATTTCGAATTGGTTGGCCAAGCTAAACGACGGTGTTGAGGGTGATCCCCCTGCTGACTGCGACATTTCACCGGAGGGCGGCAGTGGATCGGTTTAGCAAGATATGTTTGGCATTGTAGTCCGCAATGCTCGTATCTTTCTACATTTCCCGTATTTTTACGCTTCTCATCAGGGCACTGTCGCGTTCTCTGCATCGGTCTGAACTAGCGGCGGGGGCGCGGGCAAATAGGCTTCCAACCAGCGGTTCATCTCCCAGAGCACATGCCCGATCGCCTCACGCGACTCGTAGCCGTGGCCCTCAAGCGGTAGCTCGACCCACCGCACGGTGCCCCCCAGCCCTTTCATGGCCCCGTATAGCCGCTCACTTTGCAGGGGATAGGTGCCGGTATTTTCGTCGTTGCCCCCGTGGATCAACAGCAGTGGTTCGTTGATGTTGGCGGCATGGGTAAAGGGGGACATCTGTAGGTAAGTGTCTGTTGTCTCCCAAAACGTCCGTTGCTCACCCTGAAAACCAAAGGGCGTCAGACTGCGGTTGTAAGCCCCACTGTTGGCAATACCGGCGGCAAACAGGTCAGTGTGGGCGAGCAGATTGGCCGTAGTAAACGCCCCGTAGGAGTGACCGCCGATCGCGAGGCCACCGGGCTGGCTAATCCCTCGCTCGACTAAATAATTGACGATCGCCTCGGCGCTTTGGGTGAGTTGCTCAATATATGTGTCATTCGGCTCTTGATCCCCCTCGCCAATAATTGGCATGGTGGGGCCCATGACGATGGCATAGCCTTGGGTCAGCAAAAAGCGGGCGTCGTAGGCATAGGGACGCCGAAAGGCATTCTCGGCGGTGGTGACCTGAGAGGCCGCATCCCGACTTTTAAACTCTTGAGGATAGGCCCATAGCAATGTCGGTAGCGGGCCGTCCGTCTGGGGATCATATCCGGTGGGGAGGTACAGGGTGGCGGAGAGGATGACGCCATCGGCCCGCTCATAGCGGATGACTTCGGGCTGCAGATCGCGATACCAAGGCCGGGGATCAGTGAATGCTGTGAGCTGGACAGTCTGCCCTGTCGCCAAATCTTGCTGCCAATAGTTCGGTGGTTCCTGGGGCGATTCGCGGCGAGTGATGATTTGGGTGCCTGCATTATTAAGCAGACTGGCGATCGCCTCGTAATGGGGATCAGCAGCCTGCCACAGGCGAGTTTTTGCTTGCGTTGTCAGGTGCCAGCGATCCAAAAACGGATAAACCCCTTCTGGCGAAACGCCGCGTCCACTCAGGTAAAGGCTCTCACCGTCAGCGTCAAACATTAAGACCTGACGGTGATAAGGGCCGAGCTGGGTCAGGGGCTGACCCGGATCGTTGTAGCGATCTTGATAGTCGCGGTCGGTTAACAGCACAGGGGCCTGATTGGGATCGCTTGGAGCGAGCTGCCAACCTCGAACGCGACGCGTGTCATACCAAGCTTCAGTGCCTAAGGCAAAGCCGTCGTGTCCCCAAAAAATACTGTTGTAGCGCAGCTGGGTTTTCCACAAAAGCTGCGGCTCAGCGTCAAACGGAGCCGCTACCATAAAGACGGCATCCCGATGCGGCACATCCCGACTGGCATCGCCTGCGTCCAACGCTTCGACCCAATACAGCGTCGCGGGGCGATCGCTGCGCCAGCCGGTAATGCGACGTCCTTGGCGAACGGAGTCAAAGGTGACGGGAATATCGTCAGCCAGCGCTAATTCGTCAACCGGATAGACCTCTTGACCGGCTGAATCGAGTACGGCAATGCGTCTCGGAAACAGTCGAGCAGGAACCTGATAAGAGAACGGACGCTGCATTGTTCTCAGCAAAATCCAGTTGCCGTCGGGGGAAGCGGTGGCCGCAGCAATCAGCTGAGGGGGCGTCAAGTCGGTGCGATCGCCCGTGAGATCAACCCGCACCAGTACCGACGTCAGATAGTACTCAAACAAGGCCTCATTGGCGGGGGTTTCGAGCAGATTGGTATAAGTGCGGACAGGGGCGGTGCGGCCCAAGTTTTGCTCGATGCGGGGACCATCAGGCACTGACGGCGGCACTGGAGCTACCCCCTGATCAGGGGGCACCACCTTGCAGAGGAGCCCAGCCGTGTCAGAAATCCAGCTGCAGGGCGTCCCAAACGTGTTATTGAGAATCGGCGATAGTAATCGTTGCGCTGTCCCTTGGGCCATGTCGGCTACCCATAACTCAATGCCATCGGCCTGGTCAAGGGTAAAGGCTAGCCGGTTGCCCGTGGGCGACCACTGCAGATTACGAATACCCTCGTGGGCTGGCAACACCACTCGCTGTCGCTCACCACTGGCAATATTCTGAATTTCTAAGCCGGTAAAGCCATAGGCTCGGGCGGGGCCACGCAGCGAGGGATTGAGCTGCAAACCCGCTAACCGCAATCGCGGTCGCGCTAACTCTGACAGCTGGGTCAGCGACGGACGTTCTAAGCTCACTAGCCATTGCTGATTGGGCGCAATGGTGACACCTGGATACCAGGGCTGGTCGAGCATTGAAGCGATGGGTTCAGGCGGATGTTGCCAGGTTTCTTGAGCCATAACAGGGATTGGAGAAAAACTGACAATGCCGATAGCAATGCCAAAAAGAGGGTTAAGCAGCGCTTTCAATGACATCAAGACTCTGAGTCAGTCACTAAGATGACCATCCTGCCACGTTTGTGAAGAAAATGTCGTGCGGGGAGAAAAGTGCGGCGGTTTGGAGAGCAGGGGCGATGGGGGCGGGGGAGCTTAAGGAGCAAGGGAGCGGAACGGGTGGGGCAAGAGAAATTCAGTCGGCGAGGGGCGCAGGAGCTAGAGCCGCAGAGTTCTGTCTGTCGCTCTCTTGGATTGGGGATCGGGCAGATTGTTAAGGTGTGTCTAGGATGCCGACGACTCTGATATCAACTTCTCTACAGAATGCTCGGAGAGCAGAGAGCTTTTGGGTGCTTTAGCTGGACTTGACTTCCAGCTCAGGACTTTGGCACTGACCCGCAAGTTATGGCTAAGACCGCAACCCTTCTGAAGAAAGCCAGTCGGTTATTGCGCCGATCGCGGCCAGAGATACAGCGCGCCGGAAACCCAGGTGAGAACCACCGACAGCCAGAAAAGCACTAGGCCCAGAGGCTGCCATGCGGTCGGGAGTGGTGCCAGCAGAAAGGCCACAGCGATAATTTGCAGCACGGTTTTGGCTTTGCCCCAGAGGTTAGCACCGGGCACCGACTGCGTCTGAAAGCTAGGGTTGACCCGCCAGCCAGCGATCGCCAGTTCGCGCATCAAAATGAGAAATACCCCCCAGGCGGGTACCTGGTTCAGCTCAACCAGCGCTAGCAGTGGGGCCAGCACGAGCAGCTTATCGACCAGCGGGTCTAAGAATTTGCCCAGCTCAGTGACCTGATCGAGACGACGAGCCAAATAGCCATCGACCCAGTCGGTACTGGCGGCCACGAGAAAAATGCCCACGGCCCACCAGGCCCGTTGCGGTGTGGGGTCAAGCAACAAGATCAAGACTAGGGGCGCACCCAACAGGCGTGAGACAGTAATCCAGGTGGGCAAATTCATGGTTAATAGCTGATCTGGGGGGACTGATAATCCCACGGTTCCAAGTGAATGGTGACGCGGGCGGGGCCGTATTTGGCATCAAGCACGGCTTCGATCTGCTCGGTGATGGCGTGAGCGTCTTCAAGATTATGCGGTTCGACGATGAGATGCATGTCGATAAAAACCTGGCGTCCCAACAGTCCCCGAGAAGCGATGTCGTGGCAGTTGATCACGCCCGGCACCTGCATCACCGTTACGTGAATCGCCTCCGGCGCGATCGCCATTTCATCTAGCAGCCAGGGCAAATTTTCGCGCAGCACGTCCCAGCCGCTTTTAAAAACTAAGAGTGCCACGGGAAAGGCCATCACGAGGTCGAGCCACTGCCAGCCTAGCCAAACACCGATAAGTCCCCCCAGCACTGAGATCGTGATCCACACGTCGCTCATGGTGTGGTGGGCATCGGCAATGAGAATCTTGTTGGTCAGGCGGAGGCCGACTCGCCGTTCATACAACGCAACGCTGATGTTAATCCCTAACACAATCAGCATGATCCACAGGGCGATCGCCGACATCAAAACTGGCTCGCTGCCGCTCATCAGTCGCTCAACCGCGTGCTTGAGAATTTCAAAACAGGCGATGCCCAAAAAGGCGGCGATGCCCAACGCTCCAACCGCTTCGTACTTTTGGTGGCCGTAGGGATGATTGCGATCAGGGTGGGGGGAAGCCAGCTGATTGGTCACCAAGCCCAAGACGTTGTTGGCGCTATCGGTCACGCTGTGTAGCGCGTCAGCTAACAGGCTCAAAGACCCAGTCCACAGCCCCACGATTGACTTCAGCACTACCACCAGCAGATTGAGAACCAGGGTAATGACCAATACCCGGCGGACTTCGTGGCGATGGTCAGCCAGCGGCTGAGAAGATCGGGGTGAAAAATCTGAAGCCACGCTTAGGGTGCATCATCAATGAACGACTAAAACCCTTTGAGGTCAGGCTTGACGGTCCCTGCCTCCAATCACATTGCTAGATCCTGTAATACTTGTCCCAAGCACCATCCCTGGTCTAAAAGGAGGCGGGCTCTAGCAAAGCCAAAACCTCATGAAACACCAGCCAACATCTTGACTGAACTGAATGCTAAACATGAGTCCGTTAGTGCTTTTAATCTACCGTGAAGCGCGATCGCGGATATGATGATTCTCAATTTGCCTGCAGCGATCGGCAAACGAAACTGGCTGATTTAGCTTAGGCTGAATGCCGACGCGCATCTCTATTGAAAGGCTATCTTGATCGACAGCAAGTCGCTTGATTGCCGGTGAGGAGGAGATTTCACAACTCGATGGTTAGGGCAAACAGCCCCGCGATCGCCTATTTATAGATGGCGTGAACGGCACCGGTGACTGGAGCAGGCCGTGACGGGGTGATCGCCAGCTGGAAAAGCGAACCGATGCTAAAACTACTCTTCATTCGTCATGGCGAATCGACCGGGAATCGAGCCGGGCGCATGAGCGGCCACGAAGCTGATCGACTCACTGCCCAAGGGCAGCAGCAATGTCGGCAGTTAGCCCATCACCTGCACCGGCAAAGGTGGCGACCGAGCCACATCTACAGTAGTCCGCTGCAGCGAGCCCTTGATTCGGTCGCTGAACTGGCCGCAGTTTGGCAATGGCAGCTTTCAGCCCCCCCCGATTCGCAAATTTTGCCTGTCTCCAATGGTGATCCGCGCGAGCTGTTAATGGAGCAAGGGGCTGGCGATTTGCCTCAATTGCGCATCGTTCATCAACTGCAGGAGTTTGATGCCGGAATTTTGACCGGCTTGACCTGGCGAGAGGCCCAGCAGCAATACCCAGACCTCTGTCAAGCGTTAGAAACGAGTCCTGATTGGGTGCCGATTCCCCATGCGGAAACGCCGCTGGCAGGGCGATCGCGCGCCGCTGATTTTGTGAATTATTTACTGGCGAAACATCAGAATGGTGACGCTGTTTGGCTGATCTCGCATCAGTGGATCATGGAGCATCTCATTGCCTGTCTGATGGGCTGCGATCGCACCTGGCAGATGCCGATGGCGAACACGGCTACCTTTGAGTTTTGGCTTGATCGCGATCGCTGGTCAGCCTCAGGTGTTACCCAGGGGATCAGTGATTTATGGCAAATCAAGCGATTCAACGACTGTCAGCATTTGAGTGAAGAATCTGAGCCTAGGGCCAACTAAACGCCGTTGCCAAAAGCCTGAAAAGGGCTCACGAGTTTTGCCTGAAGCAAGGGCGATAGGCGTCATGTTTGACGGAAGTCCTAACCCATAAATCTTGATGAAAAATATAATTTGGAGATGCGATCGCAGGCTAAAAGCTATTAAGAACAGGGCACTTACGCGATAGAAGAGCTAAAGTTGATGCAAAATGTATTATGAAAAATCTTTAAATTCGGTTGTTTAAAGGATTCAAAGTGCCTCAGTCAAACTACCCAGCCGCGTAAACCTATTGCCTGCGATGGCTCAACGATGTTCGTCGTCGATAGTCTGGCATGTCGCCACCGAGAAAGTGCCGCATTCAACTCATTCAAGTAAGTATGAATAGTCTTTACGGTACATTGGCAGTATGTGAAAAAAGATTCTTTTCTGGAAGATTACAACCTTTCTAGAGATTAAAGTTAAACTGGTTTTTACTTTATCGAGTGTGCCTGCCAGCTATGCAAACGGCTCAACCTACCCCCTCAGTCAACGATATTCTTGGGCAAGCACGCCAAGGCAGCGTGGCAGCCATTAT
>JBHJJI010000388.1:0-14988 GCA_050042805.1 Leptolyngbyaceae cyanobacterium | reverse complement strand
GGTGTCGGTCAATGAAGCGTTTGGGGATGACGGATGAAGACACGGGCAGCGATCGCGTGGGAAGCGGGCAAACCGCTAGCCATTGAAGAAGTGGATCTCGACGGCCCCAAAGCGGGTGAAGTTTTGGTGCGGTTAGTAGCGACGGGCGTCTGTCACACCGATGCCTATACCCTGTCGGGTAAAGCCCCCGAAGGCATTATCCCCTCCATTTTGGGGCACGAAGGCGGTGGCGTGGTCGAAGAAATTGGTGCCGGCGTCACCAGCGTGCAGCCCGGCGATCAAGTGATTCCCCTCTATGTGCCCGAATGCGGCGAGTGCAAATTTTGTCTGTCGGGCAAAACCAACTTGTGTCAAGCCGTCCGTGCCACCCAGGGTAAAGGCCTGCTGCCCGACGGCACCACGCGCTTCAGCGTCAACGGCGACCCGCTTTATCACTACATGGGTACCAGCACCTTTAGCGAATACACCGTCGTCCCCGAAATCGCCCTGGCCAAAATCAATCCTCAAGCCCCGCTCGAAAAAGCTTGCCTGCTGGGCTGCGGCATCACCACCGGCATTGGGGCCGTATTGAACACCGCCAAAGTTGAAGCCGGAGCCACCGTCGTCGTGTTTGGCCTCGGCGGCGTTGGCCTTAGCGTCGTGCAGGGGGCCGTGATGGCCAAGGCGGGACGCATCATTGCCGTCGATATTAACCCCGATAAATTTGAATTGGCCAAACAGCTGGGCGCTACCGACTGCGTCAACCCCAAAGACTACGATGCTCCGATTCAGGAGGTGCTGGTAGACCTCACCGATGGCGGCGCGGACTACAGTTTTGAGTGCGTCGGCAACGTCGAACTCATGCGAGCCGCGCTGGAATGCTGCCACAAAGGCTGGGGCGAATCGATCATTATCGGTGTCGCAGCGGGGGGTAAAGAAATCAGTACCCGGCCCTTTCAGCTCGTGACCGGGCGCGTGTGGCGCGGGTCGGCCTTTGGCGGCGTCAAAGGCCGCAGCCAACTCCCCGGCTACGTCGATCGCTTCCTCTCCGGCGAGATCAAAATCGCCCCGATCATCACCCAAACCATGCCGCTAGCAGACATCAACACCGCCTTCGACCTAATGCACGCGGGCAAAAGCATCCGTTCCGTCATCATTTATTGAGCGGTGTATTGATGGTCTGATTACTCAGTGCCCTAGGTTCCTAGAATCCCTATCTAAAAACCGTAATTTTCACGCTTTAACGGTTCAAGACTCCATTGGCTGGGCACTTTGCTGGCGCTGCGAACGGCTTCGCTCAGCAGCGGTGAGCGGCTGAAACGCGAATCCACCTAACCTAACAAAATGGCGAGCCCGCCAAAACTCCAAATCCCCCCCCTCTACCCCCGACTCTCCACCCTCCACTCCTCCACCCTCCACCCTCCATGACCTCCCCCCAGACCCTCACCCTCACCACCCATCAGCGCATCTTCGGCGGCTGGCAAAACGTCTATCGCCATCGCTCAGATGTCCTCGACTGCGACATGAGCTTTGCCGTCTACCTGCCGCCCCAGGCGGAGACGCAGCCCTGCCCAGTGGTTTACTGGCTCAGCGGCCTCACCTGCACCGAGCAAAACTTCATCACCAAGGCCGGTGCTCAGCAGCATGCCGCCCAGCACGGCCTGATCCTGATCGCGCCGGATACCAGTCCACGCGGCTGCAATCTGCCTGGCGAAGACGACAGTTGGGATTTTGGCACCGGGGCAGGCTTTTATGTGAATGCCACGCAAGTGCCCTGGGCGCAGCACTATCGCATGTACGACTATGTGGTGAGTGAACTGCCGGGGGCGATCGCGGCCAACTTCCCCATTCGCGAGACCCACCAAAGCATCATGGGCCACTCCATGGGCGGCTACGGGGCGCTGATGATTGCCCTGCGCAACCCCGGTCGCTTTAAGAGCGTGTCAGCGTTTTCGCCGATTGTGGCCCCGACTCAAGTACCGTGGGGGCAAAAAGCCTTCAGCGCCTATCTCGGTGACAATCGCGACGACTGGCTTGCCTACGATCCGACTTATCTGGTCAAAGATGCCACCGAACAGTTGCCGACCCTGATCGATCAGGGGGAAGCCGATGACTTTTTGTCAGCACAACTGCAGCCCGAAAAATTTGCCGCCGCCTGCCAAGCCGTTAACTACCCGCTGACGCTGCGCCTGCAGCCCGGCTACGACCACAGCTACTATTTCATCGCCACCTTTATCGGCGATCACCTGGCCCACCATGCAGCGGCATTGGTCTGATTGAGGTTATGAGGCGGCGGGCGATCTCTGCGCAGTCGCTGAGACGAATAATTCTGAGAGGGGGTGACAAACTGGGCACTCTTACGGATAACTGGGCGCAGAGCATGTCAACTCTCAGCCTAGAACTGCGCTGCCCCTCGTTAGGGTCGGACGCTGCCCTTAACCGTTTTCTCTAAACTCAATGCTAAATCCCACGCTGCTCAAATCTATCCGCAACAGCTATAACGCCGTCTTTTTTACAAATATTGGCACCGGCATCATCTTTGTCCTTATTGGCTTAGGCTGTGTCATCGGTTCCCTTTTCGTCACGCCACCGGGGCCCCAAGGCCCCTTGCTCTGGGGTGGGCTGATCGCCCTAGCCGCAGGTGTGATCAACTGTGTCTACTACCAATCAAAGCGCGTCGATATTGTCGATATCCTCACGCAAGATCCGCAACAAATTGTCTGGATCTATCGCCAGGTCAATACGGGTAAAGTCTCGGGGGTGCAGGTGGCGCAATTTCAATTCATTGTGTTTGGTCTGCGCAATAAGCAACGAGTACCGGTGAGATTGTCCGCTGCCGCAGTAGATACGCTGCTAGCAGAAATTCCGGCCCAGTTGCCCCATGTCACGCTGGGATATTCTCCCGAATTCATGCAGGTGTTTCGACGCGATCCGGATGCGCTTTTTCAAGCAGCACGACAAGGTTCGTAGACTGCGATCGCTCAAAATTCCATGCCATTATCAGTCCCTTTGAATTCTTACTCTGACGTGTTTGTCAGGGTGTGATAGACCCCCGATTTTCTGCCGCGCCTTCGACTCCGTCTGTACTTGCTCTGATATTTACGTCTCTGCTTTGTGATCTCGTACAGCACAATGCCCGACGTCGTGCCCAGGTTGAGACTTTCGATCATCCCAAACATGGGAATACTCACGCACATTTCACTCCGCGCAACTGCCAGGTCGCTGATTCCTCTCGATTCATTGCCAAACCAGACCGCCAGCTTGGTATGAGGCGTGTAATCGACCTCGTGCAAGATCACGTTTCTCTTTCCCTTGACATGCGGAGAAGTCACGATCGACACAAATCGATTTTTCTCCAAGTGATCGAGGCAAGCTTCCGTGCTATCAAAACGCTTTACGAAGCTCCACTTAACTGCCGAAACAGACGTTTTAGAGAGAGATTTCTTTTCTCTCATATCTTGCCAATCGTCAGGCAGGGCTCGTCGAGGATCGACTACGTAAGCTTTTTCTACGCCCAAAGCATTGACGTTTCGGATCACTGTGCCAATATTCCTGATGTCATTGGGATCCTCCAGCACCGCGATCAAGTTCTTGCACCGATAGGGTTTGATTGCGTCGGCCCGCTGCCTAAGTGTGCTCTTTCGTGCCGGTTTATCCACGGGTTCCTCCATCGTGTCGCTCTGAGATCTCGGGATCTTCTGGGTTTAGGGTGAGTTTTGCATACTTAACATGGGTTGAGCGTAACGAAAAGACTCAAACCTTTGTGTGTCAAAAATCTGAAAAATTCAGTTGTTACTGGTCTTTACTCAATAAATCCTGTGATGTAGAAATTTCGCCCTAACAAGTTGTGCCGAAACTCACCAGGCTGCATCAAGCCGATATCTTGAGTCGCCACCCTGAACCGACTCTGAAGCACTAATGAACCGAAACTCCAGTTAGATACAGCCTGAACTACAGGCTTCTTGCCCAAGACGCTCATCCACCGTTCTCTCTTCTGGGATCAATCGTCGAACGCATATTTGCGTTTACTCAGAGCTTTTACTCAGAGCCTGCTTTCAAGATGGCGCTGCGTGTCGCAGAGGTGACCTGGAGAGGCTCAAACGCTCATTCCACCGTCAGAGCTTCCGGGTAGTGCGGGGTAACCAGCTCTAGTCCAAAAGACCTTTCAAGTATCCTGGGGTGTTCTCTTTTCAAGGGGCGATCGCAGCAGGGTACAGGCTCCTGCCCTGAACAACATGACTCGTTAGAAGTGTTGACATTGTATCGGCAGTGACAGGGGGGCTAAACAGATATCCCTGTGCCGTCTCACAACCCATTTTTTGAAGCGTATGACATTGCTCTACTGTCTCAATCCCTTCAGCAATAATTTGATACTCCAGATTGCGGCACATTTCGATCATGGAGCCAATCAGAATCTTTGATTTCTGGTCACTCAACATATCATTAATGAAGTATTTGTCGATTTTCAGACAATCAACCGCCAAGTGTTTGAGCGATGCAAAAGATGAATAACCCGTCCCAAAGTCATCGATCGCCAGCAAAACCCCGAGATCTTTCAATTCTCGAAAAATCGAGAGATTCTGTTGGTTCGTTTGCATAGCACTCTCGGTAACCTCCAACTCTAGTTCTGATGGCACCATGCCGGTCTCGTCAATCACCTGCTCTATAAGCGCCACAAAGTCCTTATCGAGAAAATAGACCGGAGAGATATTAACCGCCATGCGAATTGTGGGCAACCCTGCCTTTTTCCAGGCAACAGCTTGATTGCAAGCCGTTTTCAACACCCATTCAGTCAGCGGCTTAATCATGCCGATTCTTTCGGCTGTAGCAATAAATTCAGTAGGCGAAACCTCTCCTAACCGTGGATGAGTCCAGCGTGATAAAGCTTCAACACCGATAATGTTGCCCGTGCGTATCTGCACCTGGGGTTGATAAACCAGTGACAACTGCTGCTTTTCAACGGCCTCCCTTAAATTTTGCTCCACGCGAAATCGATACTCTGCTTTGTGAGTCAGCTCAGGTCTGTAGAACGCATATTGATTTTTCCCTCGTTCCTTTGCGGCATAAAGTGAAGTATCTGCGGCTTTAATTAAGGTTGAGAGATTTTGCCCGTCATCAGGATAATGGGCAATCCCAATACTGCAAGCTGGCGTGAATTTCCTGGTTGATAGCTCGACCGGTTTTGAGATTATTTCAAGACAGCGTTGAGCCACCTGAACAGCCGCACAGTCATCGTTGATATCACTCACAAGAATACAAAATTCATCACCGCTCAGGCGGGCAACAAAATCAATTTCACGGGTGACTTTTTGCAATCGCTTGGCAATTTCTTGAAGTAGCAAGTCACCAGCATCATGTCCGAGGCTGTCATTTACACTCTTAAAATCATCTAAGTCGATATAGAGAAGACCGAAACGAGATGCATTGCGGTCAGAAAGTTTGATAGCTGCTTCAAGATTTTGATAAAAGTCAGCGCGACTGGCAAGTCCAGTTAAGGTATCAATGTAAGCTAATTCGCGGATGCGTTTTTGAGCATGATCTCGCTCCATGACAATCCCAGCCAACCTGGCCGCAGACTTAAGATCATTTGACTCATCTTCATTCGGCAGCGCGGGGTAGTCGTAATACATGCCAAAGGCCCCTAATACGAGACCTGAGGAATCTTTGATCGGTTCAGACCAGCAACACCGCATGCCATGCGGCAGCGCCACATGTTTGATCTTGGCCCACTTGGGATCGGTTTCAATATTCTCTACCAAGACCCGCTTGCCGGTGTAAGTCGAGGTTCCACAGGAGCCCACATCAGGCCCGTTTTTTAGACCGTGAACCGCATCACAGTAGGCCTTTGGCAAACTGGGAGCACCGCCATGCATCAGCCGACCGTCCTGCAATTCCAGCATCGAACATCGCATTCCAGGATGGCGTCCTTCATACAGCAATGCGATTTCTGAATAGATCTCCGATGCGGGTTTGCCAGTGGCAATCATCTCCAGAATTTCGGCATTTTTCTCATCAAATGCTTCTGCTTTTTTCCGATCTGTTATGTCAACGTGGGTGCCCACCAGGCGAACTGCTTTTCCATCAGAATCACGATGTACAAGAAAGGCACGGGATAGCACAAAAATGTCGTGCCCTGCTTTATGCTGCATACGCATTTCAACATCAAATGAATCGGCTTTGCCGGCCAAATAATCTCGAACCATTTCCAAAACCCTATCTTGATCATCTGGATGAACGAGGGTTTTCCAAGCTTCTAAGTCATCGGTCAGTTCGTCCTCTTCATACCCCAGCATGCTTTTCCAGCGCGGTGAATAATAGACTTCATTGGTTTCCAAGTTCCAGTCCCAAAGCCCATCATTGGCTCCGCGCATAGCAAGGGAAAACCGTTCTTCACTTTTCTGAAGTTTTTCCTCTGACTCTCTACGATCAGTAACATTGTGTCCAATGCCAAGTATGCCGATCAGCTCCCCATCATCGTCATACAGAGGAAGCCTGCTAACTTCTAAAAGTTCGCGATGTCCATCGTTTGCAAAGGTTGCCCATTCTTCATTGATTGATGGTGAGCCTTCGAGAATGACTTTTTGATCGTGCTCTCGCGACCCATCTGCTAGCTTGGAATTCAAGAAATCGTAATCGGTCTTGCCCAACATCTCCTGTTCAGAGACTCCGAGAAAATCTTCGAAGCGATGATTGCAAGCCAGATATACGCCATCAGAATCTTTAAGCCAGATGAGAGCTGGCAGAGCATGAATAATCGTGCTGTAAAATTCAATTTCTCCGCAAATTTTCCCTGCAGTAGAAATGCCTTTAAGACTTGAGGCTACAGCTAATTGAATATCACGTCTCATAACAGATTTTCATAGAGGAAGTATTTTAGGTGTTTGCGAGTTTCACTGATGATAACAATTTTAATTAGAATTAAAATGCGTGCTTTAGATTAAAAAAAGTCATTAGAAGTTAGCATGCTCTAGCCAAAAAGGCCCTCAAAATGAGCACAAACACTGTTGATTTCTCGCGCCATTCAAGCATACAAAAATCGTCTAAAGGGCCAACAAATTGTTAGATATGCTCTTGCTGCACGACACGCCGATACGGATGATTAGGCTGCATACCTAAGATGAACACCCCCAGTAGCCAACTGCCTGGTTTTTTAGTGCTTGGTTTTCGTGTTGACTAGTATATTGTCCGATGCAACCTGAACGAAGACGTAAAAAGCTGTTGAAGTAAGCGTGCGTAACGCGATTCAGGAGGTGAAGTATGACACCTCGCTACCCAGAGAAAAATCTATCGGTCAAAACTATAGACAATGGTTTTTTGATTCTGTCCTCCCTTTAAAAATACTGTTTTGAAGATACGAGTAGGTTTAGAAATTGAGTGTTCCTAATCCATCTCAGTAGGTAGACATAAACAAAGAATGCTGTAGGGTGCGGTAAAGCATTCGGCAGGCGCTGCGCCTAAAGGCAAAGCCTTCAACACCACTCTGTAAGGCTTTGATATTGACGCTATCGTTAGCACATCCTATCAATAATTACGCCTTCCTCCCTAGCGCATCTCCCCAAGGCCAGTCTCTGGGTGTGCTTGTCTGCCCTGTCGTCAGGGCTTTTAGGAGCGATTGGTATAGCTGATTTGGGGATGGGGGTTCGTAACTGCTCAGCTCAGCCCTACTGACCTAGTGGGCGACTCGGCTGAGTGGGGAAGATTATCGAAGCCGGATGAACCTTGGCTGCTGTTAATGCACCAAGCGCTTTAATCCCTGATGCTAAAGGGTTTGCAGCCAGTCTGTGATTAACGGGTTAACCACATCAGGTCGCTCGTCGTGGGGGCAGTGACCGGTGTCAGGAATCGAGTGAAACGTCACGGGCGGATCGATCGCCGTCGTCTTGCTCAACTCCTGATAAATGTTCGCTCCGGCGATCGGCGTCCAAGGATCGTTTTCACCCCAAAGCACCAACAGCGGCTGCTTAATATGGGGTAACAGCTCGCTGGGGCGCGGGCCAGGAGGCGCACTGAGAATGGAAGCGAAGACCTTTTGAGCCCCCGGCTCGCAGGACGGGCCGTGCAGAATATCCACCAGTTCGTCGGTAATGGCGTCTCGGTTGCGGTAAACCTGCCGCAGCGAACCGCGAATGCGAAACTTACGCCGCACTTCGTTAAACACCAGTGGCCCTAACAGGCTAGAGCTAACCAATTTGCTAAAGGTGCCCATCACAAACCGCAGCGGTGGCGCTAACTCTTCGGGACGATGGTTTAATCCCCCGGCACAGTTGAGCAGCACGCCCGCTCGCGCCATCTCTGGTGAGTGGGCCAACATCATCAGCGCCAGCAAACCGCCAATAGAATTGCCGACAAAGACTGCTGGCTGCCCAATGTGCTCGCGCCAATAGTCTTGCAGCAACGCTTCCCATACTTCAACGGCATAATCCAACTCGGCCTTGTCAGACTGGCCAAAGCCCAGCAGGTCGATCGCGTGCACCTGATACCCAGCAGCGGCTAACTCAGGGATGTTTTTGCGCCAGTGACCGATGGACGCTCCGAACCCGTGAATCAACACGAGGGGTAAGCCGCTGCCCTGCACGGTGTAACAAATGCGGTGACCTTGCCAAATCCACTCTTGGGTAGGCAGCGCGGCGGGGGCAGTGAGTTGAGCCGTCATAGTTAGGAAAATTGTTTAAGGGTTTCGTTAATCGAAAAATCTACTTAACATCATAGGACTGAACTTTACGAAACTTAAGGTGTAGATTTCCGACTGCTGCTTTGGGGCTGCCTCGGAGCAGTTTTTGGGAGAAGTCGGAATTCGGAGTACCCGGCGGGAAGGGCAGAGCCCTGCGGAGTTCGGGGTTCGGAGTTCAAAGTTCGGAGTTCAAAGTTCGGAGTGAGCGAGAAACCGCTGTTGACGCCTAGCTTCAGGCTGGGTGGGGAGCTTCCAGGGCCGCGCTTAAGGGCTTAACCGCGATCGCACGATGGGATAGAGCGATCGCGACAAATGCCGACGGCGGGCCGGTTCATCATCCGGGGCAAACGGCGGGGTCACCGTATCAACGGGGTAAAGCGGCTGCAATACCTGCCAAAGCTGTCGTTTGGAGACGACTTTGCTGGGGACAAAAGTCGTAGGGGTTTCGCCAGACATCGCTTGCCCCGTCGTGGCCTGTTGAATAGCAGTGGCGGCCCAGTGGGTGGTGACATCGGCATAGGGGGACTCCGCCTCAGCGGCAGGGAGGGCCGTGGGTCGGGGGAGCCGTACCAAGGCTGAGGCCAACACCGCTTTGGTGATGGGCGTGGCGGGTCGAAAGCTCAGGTCGCGGTGACGCATGGTGCGCACCACGTTGGCGATCGCCACCATTTGAATCGCCTCAAAGTCAGGATCATCCAGCGGCACATCATCAAACGCAAAAATCGGGATGCCCTGCTGCACCAGTCTTTGCTGCAGCTGCCAGGCAGCGTGTGGTGGGGCCATCAAGGCTGACAGCCCGCCCGCCAATACCGCCCGTGCGGCAATGTGTCCCACCGCCTCGCCCAAGGCCCACTGGGCGCGAGGTTGGTCAAAAATGGGCCGGAGCGCGGGGTCACAGCCCGGCAGGCTAACTCGCAGCAGTCCACTGGTCTGGGTGGGCTGCAGCGCCCGTAGCGGCACGGAAAAGGGGCGGGCGCGGGGGCCAGAGGTCTCGCCCTGGGCCATCACGATCGCGATCGCATCGGTGAAAAAAGTACCTCGCGCCGCGCCGCGCCGGTCTCCCGCCAGATGGTCAGCGGTCAACGTCAGCTCCGTGGTCGATGGCTCCGCCGACTCGGCTAACTGCTGCTGCAGGGCAGCATCACGGGTAGCATCGAGCGTCAGCCGCGCATGAATCTGAAACCGTTGGCCGGTTGACGCATCGCGAAACACCACCTGGTGTACCCGTCGCTGGCCGCGCTGGGTGGAATACAACACCTGCACCGGCACTCCCTGAGGAATCAGGATCAGCTGCTGACTTTTGAGGTATGGGGCGATCGCCTGTCGTAGCTGAGTTTCTTTTGAGGCGCTAGCCTGGGCGGCGGCGGGTGGAACGGTGGCGTCCGGCGATCGCTGGCTGGGTAACGAGGCTGGGGACGTCAGTTGGCGATTCGTCCAATAGGACTGCTGACTTTGTGACATCACCGTGGCCGTGGCCCAGGGGGAGACGCGGCGTCCCAACCGCCAGCTAAAGCGCGTGGCGAGCAGTGCTGAAGTGGGCCGATTGAGCTCGGCAGCGATACTGAGCGGCCCTGTCTGCGCCCAGCACACCTGCCCCCCCGCTTGCAAAATGGCCAGCGTTGCGGTGTAGGCGGCGACGGTGTTGCCCACCACGAGCGTTTTACAAAAAACGGTTTCCCGTGGAGCGGGGCACAAAGTACCGGAGCGGACGACAGCAAGGCGACTAGCCACAAACAATAAACCGGGTCAAGTTTGCTGGCATCACCTTATCTCAAAGGGCGATCGCCCGCATCCCTGCGAGCGAGAGTGTGAGAAATCTTCGGATTTTGACGCGGTGAGACGGGTGTCCACAGTGCCCAAACGACCGGAGCTCAAGGCTAAGGAGATTTCTAGTCAAGACGATACCCATAGGGCGGGTTTGGTTGATGCCTGGTAGCGATGATCGTGCAGGTTATACCAACTCTCAGCGATCGGACTCCCAATACAATCTGGGAAACGCAGGGGAGCCGAGGGGCAGGGGAGCTAGATCTGTAGCCTTGTGTTGGAGAATCGGTATTACTCGCTTAACGGCGTTGCTGAATCGAAGTATGGATCTATCGGAGTTGCCAGGGATCTCGCCCCCTAAATCCCCCTTTCTTGAATGCCCGAAGGGCTATATTCTGGGGACTTTGAGAAATCTGGCTCCCCCAGAATTGGGGGCTGGGGGGCGAATTCATACCGTAATTCAGCAACGCCTGCTAAACCCGCCCTGACAGTGTCGGTATATTCTTGCTCGGAAATCTCCTAAACACAGCCCATAGCAGCGTTCAGTACAGCTCATATTTCATCAGCTGACAGGGCAGTTTGCCGTTCAAAATGGGCAGCCGCTGGGACGACTTCAAGCCAATGGATTTAGCCAGCGACTTGTTGCCGCTCAACACAAAGGCCGTCCACCCCTTAAAGCGCTGCTTTAAGACATCTCCCAGAAGTTTGTAAAACGCCCCTAAATCTTCGTCGCGGCCCAATCGCTGCCCGTAGGGCGGGTTGCACAACAGCACGCCGGCATCGGCAGGGGCAGTGACTGAGGCTAACTCCAGTGTCTGCAGGGTGATGTCGTGATCGACTTCGCAGTTTTGCGCGTTAGTTCGCGCCTGCTCCATCACGGCGGCATCGCGATCGCATCCCATGATCGGGGCGGGCAACGTCTCTAGTCGCTCCGTATAGGCCTGCTGCTGGAGTCGCTTCCACAGCCGCGCGTCAAAGCTCGGCCAGGTCTCAAAGCCAAACTGCTCACGAAACAGTCCTGGGGCACGCTTCAGGCCAATCAGCGCCGCCTCTAACGGTAGCGTGCCGGAGCCACAGAGCGGGTCACAAAAGGCCTGATCGGGCTGCCAACCCGAGAGATAAATCAGCGCCGCGGCAAGGGATTCTTTCAGCGGGGCTTTACCGACAGCGGGCCGATAACCGCGTCGATGCAGGCTGCTGCCGGAGCTGTCGAGGCTAACGGTGGCGCGATCGCGATCCAGGTGCACGCTGATCTGCACATCCGGCTGTTGCGTATCCACGTTCGAGCGCTGCTGAAAGCGATCGCGCTGCTGATCGACAATGGCGTTTTTCACCTGCAGCGCAGTGAAGTGGGTGTGGTTGAGCTGGCGATTTTTGCCCGTCGCGGCCACCGCCATCGTCAGTTCTGGATCGAGATATTCCTGCCAGTCGATGCGCTGGATGCCGCTGTAGAGGTCATCGGCATCTCGACAGCGAAATTCGCCCACCTCCATCAAAATCCGAAAGGGTAATCGTGCCCAGAGGTTGACCCGATACAGCAGTTCGCGATCGCCCTCAAACGCCACGCCACAAAAGCCGGGCTGCGGGTCGGTGACGCCGATTTCCTGCAGTTCTTGAGCGGCCAGGGTTTCGAGCCCGCGTGCCACCGTCGCAAAATAATGCCCCATGCTTAACCTGACTGATAACACGGTCCCGATAGCGCTCGCTTGACCCACAGCGGACGACGTTCTGCTGGAGAACATCGCTGACGTAACTCAGCGCCATTGCCCATGACTTTACAGCGTCGTTCGGGTTTCACAGCTTAAACCTTTTTGATCACCGCTGACACCGCGTCACGATGGCCGGCGGCGACCTATCGCAAACTGTAGATTGATTAGGTCACTCCCCCTGCCTGAAATCACCATCAGATTAAGGTTCTTAATTCCGACTTCCGACTCCTTCATTCCGACTTCTGCTATACCTTCCCTCCGCGTGGCGGGCTATCCTGAGGCGGAGCCGCCGTGGCCACCGAATATCTTTGCGCCTGCTGGAGTTGGCATGATGTATGCCCTGACAAACTGTACGCTCTACACCGGGTTTGAGGTGTTGACTGACCATGCCCTCGTGATTGACGGGGCTGACATTCGGGCGATTGTGCCCACCCCTGACTTGCCCGTCGAGTGCGATCGCTTCGACCTACAAGGATTAAACGTATCGCCGGGATTCATTGACCTGCAGCTGAATGGCTGTGGTGGGGTGATGTTTAACGATGCCATTGCCGCCAGCACCCTCGACACCATGCACCAGACGAATCTGCGCAGCGGCACCACCAACTTTTTGCCAACCCTCATTACCACCTCTGATCAAGACATGCAGGCCGCGATCTCGGTCGTTCGGCACTATCAGCAACAGCAGCCCGCCAGCGTCTTGGGTCTCCATTTCGAAGGCCCCTATCTCAATCCCCAGCGCAAGGGCATTCACAACGGGGCCTATGTGCGATCGCCTGAGGCTGCTATGGTGGCGGCGATCGCGGCAGCGGGGTCAGATATCGTCAAACTGGTGACGCTGGCCCCCGAGGCAGTCTCCCCGGCCACCATTCGCACCCTTTGCGAGGCGGGAATCGCGGTGTCGGCTGGGCATACCAACGCCACCTACGACCAGGCCATGACGGGATTTGAGCAAGGCGTCACGCTGGTTACCCATCTCTTTAACGCCATGTCTCCCTGGCAGAGTCGTCAACCGGGTACGGTCGGTGCCGCTCTCAATCATCCCGATATCTATGCGGGCATCATCGCCGATGGCCACCATGTCCATTTCGCCTCGATCGCCCTGGCGCACAAATTAAAAGGCGACAAACTCTTCCTTGTCACCGACGCCACTCCGCCTGCGGGCACCACCTTGGACTCGTTTGTGATTGGCGGCCAGCAGGTTTATTACCGGGACGGCAAATGCGTCTCTGCCGAAGGCACTCTGGGGGGCTCCGCCTTGACAATGGTGGCAGCGATCGCCAACTGTGCGCAGCAGGTAGGTATTCCCCTCAATGAGGCGCTGCGCATGGCGACTCTGTACCCCGCTCGGGCCATCAACCTGGCCGATCAACTGGGGACTTTAGCGGCAGGGCGTTTAGCCAACCTGGCTATTTTTAATCCGGCGCTGCAGGTGAGCGCCGTGGTGGATCGCGGCCATTTGCAAACCTTCACGCAGCAGCCAGGGATGGCCCTGTCTCCATCACCCGTTACAACTGGGTTCAGCGGGCGTTAATCTAAAGGGGCTCAGCCATCATTCTGGAATTTTCCTATGCTGTCTGTCTACAAACGCGTTGCGATCGCTGCGGTCTTTTGCTCTGCTGGGGTGCTCTGGAACAGTCCAGCAGCTGCATCAGATCTCGCTGATGCTCTCCCCGCCACGCCTGCTGCTGAGGAAACTGCGCCTTTGCCCGCGGCTGAGCCTGAGGTCGAGACAGAGGTACCCACCGATGCGGCGATCGAGGCTGAGGTCGAATCGGAGACCGAGGCCGAACCGTTGGTTTGTCCCCCTGGTCAGTTTGCTTCGACCTTTGCCGATGTGTACCCGTTCCACTGGGCCTATGATGCGGTCAATGAGTTAGCCGCCCCACCGATGCAGTGCTTCGACTGGCCTGAAGAGTACCTATAGCAGTGAGTGGAGCCACCGCGACCACCCGGTACCCCATCCTGCCGTAGGATAAAAGCAGCAGCCTGTAGGGATACACCGAATCATGGACAAAGCAGAGCAACTCGTGCGCATGGCGGAAGACGAGCTGACCCAGTACAACACTGAAGCACGCAAAATTGAGAAATTGCGACGCAAGTTTAGCTTTGCCCTGCCCTACGCTGAACAAAAGGCCGTCCGCGATCAAATCGAGGCCGACATTCCGTCCAACTTTATTGCCAAGCTCGTCGAGGAAAATCGCCAAACCGTGGCTCTGCCGTTTTGGGGCATTGGCGGGCTGGGGCTCCTGTTGGGAATTTCACTGCGTCAGCCGCTCGACATCATTGCCACTGGCATCGGATTTTACGTGGCGTTTCAAGTGCAGAAGTGGGGCTGGGAGCTAGAAGCCAAGCGATTAGTGGTCAAAACCCTGGACGATATTGATGCGGGTATTCAGGCGGCCCGCGCTGACGCTACGACTAATGAAGCCTAAATGGGTAAGGATTAGAGTCGCCTCAATGGAGCGCAGTAAACCTTAATATCGATTTGAGTCGCTGCCCGTCGCGAGTTCAGGGGGCGATCGCAGGATCGATCACAATCCACCCACAGAATGAGAGAATGAATGTTTAATATTTGAAAACTTCTGACTGTTGATCTATGGATCACATTGAATTTGCCAGCGGCGTTGTAGAAACAGTCATTCCTGACGTGCGTTTGAGCCGCGCGCCGGATGGCAGAGCTGGCACAGCAACCTTCAATTTCGCAACACCCAAAGCCTTTTCTGAGGATGAGGGTGTAGACATCACCGGCTTGTATATGGTGGAGGAGGAAGGTGAACTGACCACCCGCGAGGTCAAAGGCAAGTTTTTAGATGGTCGACCGGCGGGTATCGAGGCACTGTTCGTCATGAAAAGTGAAGCCGAATG
>JBHJJI010000387.1:0-13477 GCA_050042805.1 Leptolyngbyaceae cyanobacterium | reverse complement strand
ATTGAAAGACGACCGCAGCCGATCTGCACAACCTTTCCTGGATAAGCGATACAGCAACTTGTGTATAACGGATAGCTTCGACAAGGGGGCAGCGACAGCGGGGGATCGCCGATCTGTAGCGCTATTTTGCAGAACTGGTATCATTTCTGCTAGGGAGTACTGAAACCCGTTCTTCCTGATGAGGGGATTAGGGCGTAGCTGCTCAAAGATGGCGTCCGATACTGGAGTCAAAAGCGGTTTCCCTTTGAATGATGACAGGCCTAACATTCAGCAATGCTTGGTCATAAAGGCGATCGCTGTAGAAACAAGCACCCCTAATAGCAAACCCAGGCTGCTTGAGCACAACAACGCTTCAAACACCCTGGGCTAAATTATCGTTGGCCTAGCTCACAGAAGACGAGCTATCGGTTAGCGCATTATTCAAAAACGAAACTGCTGCCCGAAACCGCCTCGCCGGAAGCGGATGGCAAAAACTGCACTGAAGTCGTGTAGGGATTCAACAAATCAGGTACGCGGATGGTGGGATCGGTACGAGTTTGCTGATCGAGCAGATAAACGTAGGTATCGTGAACGGCGTAAGCATCATCCATGATGTCTTGCTCAGGGAAACCGCCCACCCCAAACATGGTGCCGAGCTGGCCAGGAATGGAGCGATTGTTGATGTAAGAGCCAGAGTTGGTGTAAAAGATCTCGTCCATCGCCCGAGGGATGTACGCTGACTCTGAAGTGGCAGGCTCATCTGCCTGGGCACTAGAGGCGATCGCGACGGAGGCGATGATCGCGGCCGTCGCCGTCAAAGACCGAATTAAGAACTTAGCCATCTCACATTCCTCAATCCACTGAATAAAACAGACAGACATAGATGAATAGTTTCTATGTCTTGGAAGTCTCTTGTCGGCGTAAACTAAAATGCACGCTGACAATTCACCCGGCCAAAACGACCTGATTGCTTGTTACTTATAGCGCAGTCTGCTCAAAGTGACGCAGTTTTTCTTCATTTTTTCTCTATGACATCCCCGACAGACGCTTCTGTTTTGACCTTAACGACGTTGCCCCTAAAAGAACTCCGCGATCGCCTGCTCGATCTGTTCTGTGAAGCGGCCTACAAAGAAGGCGATTTCACGCTCTCGTCCGGGCAAAAGAGTACCTATTACATCAACGGCAAGCAGGTAACGCTGCATGCTGCCGGCGGTGTCATGGTGGGGCGTTTGCTGCTGGACAAGTTGCCCGCAACGACCGCAGCAGTCGCGGGGCTAACGCTGGGCGCCGACCCCATGGTTACGGGGGTCAGTATTGTCGGGGCCTATGGCGATCGCCCGATTACGCCACTGATTGTGCGTAAGGAAGCCAAAGGCCACGGCACCCAGGCCTACATCGAAGGCCCCGCCCTGCCACCAGGAACACCGGTTGTCGTGCTGGAAGATGTCGTCACCACTGGGCGCTCGGCCTGGCAAGCGGTCGAGCGGCTACGCCAGGCGGGCTATACGGTAGACACGATTTTGGCCCTGGTAGATCGCCAGCAAGGCGGCGGTGAGTTTTATCAAGCTCAGGGGCGCAATTTCGAAGCGCTATTTGCCATCACGGATATCAAGACCCGCTATGCAGCGTTGTCACAGCGGGCGTGAGGGAGCAGCAAACGACCCACAAGTTGGCGGACAGGGACACGCAGGCAGAAAAACTGACATGTTCGGAGCACCGCTACTCGTCGATTAAGTCTGCCCTGCGTCGAACCATTGGAGAGAGGCAAAAATCTATCCGCCGCTATAAATCTATTCTTGAGCATTGACGCTCTACACTGGCACAGGCGATTTTGGAGGTGGTTTGAGTATCCCTGTTTTGCCAGGCAAAGCCATTTTGACTCATTTAGAGGAAACGCTTAGGGGCCGCGATCGCCCATCCCTATCCCAACTCATGCCTTCAATAATCCTTTCGCAGGGTGTTTCAGGCGAGGGACGACAGCAGCACCATGGCTAAAACCGCCGAGAAGATGGGGCTGCTGCACACGGGGCTAGCGGTTTCGGTGACCATCCTTTGGGGGTTCACCTTTGTGACCATCAAAGTGGGCCTGGGCGAGTTTCCGCCGCTGCTGTTTGCCGCTTTTCGATACATTGTGGTGGCTGTGCCCACTGTCCTGTTTGTCCCCCGACAAAACATGGCTTGGGGCTGGATCATTGCCGTCGGCGTCACCATGGGTGTCTTGCAGAACGGCCTGCTGTATATGGGCTTAGGGCAGGGGATGTCGCCGGGATTGTCATCTCTACTGCTGCAGTCACAGGCGCTGTTTACGCTGCTGTTTTCCACCTTGGTTTTGCGTGATGTGCCGCGCCGCCAGCAGTGGCTCGGTGTCGGGTTAGCGCTGGCGGGTATGGGCACGATCGCCCTCGACCGGGGGGGCAATACCCCGCTGTTCGGCCTGACCCTGATCTTGGCGGCGGCGGCCTCTTGGGCTATGGGCAATATTTGCATCAAGCTGGCCAAAATCGATAATGGCTTTCAACTGTTTGCTTGGATGTCGGTGATTCCGCCGCTGCCGCTACTGGGGCTCTCGGTCTGGCTAGAGTCGGGGCAGTGGACGGCCCTGCGATCGCTCAGCTGGCTGGGCCTGGGCACGATGCTCTACACAGGGCTAATTTCTTCGTTGCTGTGTTTCGGCTTTTGGGCTTATCTGGTGCAGCGCTATTCGCCCAATCGGATTGCCCCCTTTTCGCTGCTGGTGCCAATTTTTGGCATGGCGTTTGCCGTCTCACTGTTGGGCGATAGCTTCAGCCGCTTAGAGATGATGGGCTCGGTTCTGGTGTTTATCGGGCTGAGCTGCACCATTTTGACGCCAACGCCAGCCGCTGCGATCGCCCCGACCCCAGTGTCCCCCACCCAAGATTGAAGCGTCACCATCCGCTAAGCTTTTGGCATTGCGCTGCCAGAGTTTTCTATGACTGCCGGAATACTGACCGCTGTGATTTCTGCTGTGACGTCGTTATTGGTGGCACTGGGCACCCAATACTTCGCCTTTAGAACCACGCGCCAGCTAGACCAGGCTCAGGAACGCGATCGCATCAACCTGACCTATCTCAACCCACTGCGACTGTATGCTGAAGAAGTTTACGCGCGGCTGGATCGGATTCGCGATCGCCTAGAACAGGAAAATGGCACCTGCCAAGCGCTACGGTCGATCGACCAACCAGAAGCGCTCCAATCGATTGATGAAGATTGGTTTGCCTACCAAGGCTATTATTTGATGTCGTCTTGCTATATGACAGGGTGCCTATTCTTCCAAATCCAGCGAGTGCGAGCGTATGCCCCTTCCTGAAAATCAGTCAAACCAGCGATACCGAGCTGATCAGTTTGCTGTTTGACGTCAGCGTGTCATTTGGTAAAGGCGGCGGCATATACTACATTTTGCAGGGCACGTTAGCCCACGAAATGGCTACCCCTGAAGGGCAAACGCCCATTAGCTATCGGGCCTTTTGTACGCAGCTACGCGATCCTCAAAACCTGGCTTGGTTTAAGCAGCTCGTGCAGTTTTATCTCAAGCTGGGGCAAGGGCAAAACCGCGATCGCCTTGCCCCCACCTTGGCCGCTATTCAGCAGCTCTTACGGTTTTTAGAACGCACCTTAGGCGGCGGCACCAGTATTGAGCAGCGCCTGATTACACAAAATGAGGCCGCTAACCAACCGCCTTAATGCGATCTTTTCGTCAGTCGACGCAGCAGCTTTTCGCCTTCGACCCAAACAAACATCAGCGTGCTGAAGCCGAAGCAGATAGCGAGTTCTGTCGGGCTGAGGAGCTGGGTGCCAAAAAAGTTGCGCAGCGGTTCGACATAAATCAACATGAGCTGCAGCACCGTCGTGATCGTCACGGCGGCCAACACAAACGGATTGGAAAAGGGCGACATTTGGTAGGTCATTTGCGTATCCGATCGCACCGCGATCGCATGGCCCATTTGCGCCAAGCAGAGGGTCGTAAATACCATCGTTTTCCAGCGGTCGGGGTCACCGGGTAAATCAGGGTTTTGGGCATGGAAATAGGCCCAAGACATCAGCGAAATCGAAATAATGCTGAACACCACGCCGATGCGCAGCATTTAGAGGCCAAGCCCCCGGGCAAAGATACTTTCTTGCGGATCGTGGGGCGGGCGTTCCATCACATCGGGTTCGGCGGGTTCGACGGCCAACGCCAAGGCCGGAAAGCCATCGGTGACCAGATTCATCCACAAAATCTGCAGCGGCGTCAGCGGCACATCCAAAATGGGCAGCAAAATCGGCGAGGCGGCGATCGTCAGCACTTCGCCAATGTTGGAACCGAGAATATATTTCACAAAGCGGCGAATGTTGTTGTAGACCACGCGCCCTTCTTCTGCCGCTGCCACGATGGTGGCAAAGTTGTCGTCGAGCAGCACCATGTCGCTGGCTTCTTTGCTGACGTCGGTGCCAGTGATGCCCATGGCAATGCCAATGTCCGCCTGTTTCAGAGCGGGGGCATCGTTGACGCCATCACCGGTCATGGCCACGACGTGGTGCTGGGCCTGCAGCGCCTGCACAATTCGCAGCTTGTGCTCAGGGGCCACTCGCGCATACACTTGCACATCACGAACGGCCTGCTGCAGGGCGGCGGTATCCATGGTTTCTAAAGCCTGCCCGGTGAGCGTGGTGGCATCGGCCGGGGCAATGCCCATATCGGCGGCGATCGCTCGGGCCGTCAGCTGGTGGTCGCCGGTAATCATCATCGGGCGAATACCCGCCTGCTGGCAGAGTCGCACCGCCTCACGCGCTTCCGGTCGCGGGGCATCCATCATGCCCACCAGCCCCAACCACACCAAATCTTGCTCCACCTCAGCTTCCGCAACGTCGGACGGCGGTAGGGTCGTGAGCGATTTGCAGGCTAGACCTAACACCCGCAAGCCTTGGCTGGCCATCGTTTCATTTTGCGCCAGAATGCGATCGCGGGTCGCCGCCGCCAAAGACCGTAACTCACCCCCTTGTTGAATCCGCTCACACCGCTCTAGCAGCAGCTCGGGTGAACCTTTGGCAAAGAGCCAGTAGGGGCTGTCCGGCAACTCTAGGCAGGCAGCCTCAGGCAACGGGGCGACAATCACGCTCATGCGCTTCCGTTCTGACGAAAAGGCCCACTCCGCTTCCCGCAAAAACTGTTGCATGAGCGGCTGTTGGTCAAACCCAGCCTTGCCCGCGAGCACCACCAACGCGCCTTCCGTCGGATCTCCTAAAATCGCCCATTCCCCCGCTTCTTTTTGCAAGATGGCATCGTTGCACAGCACCCCACCCAGCAGCAGCAGTCTTAGGTCAGGTGACGTGGGCCAGGCCACGGTACCGGCATCGGTGGTGAACTTCCCTTCGGGTTGGTAGCCCGCACCGGTGACTTGCAAACGTTGATCCAGCGTTTGCACCGTCTGAACGACCATTTTGTTCTGGGTTAGCGTACCAGTCTTGTCAGAGCAAATGGTCGTCACTGAGCCTAGGGTTTCAACAGCGGGTAGGCGACGGATCAGCGCATTGCGGCGCACCATCCGCTGGGTCCCGATCGCCAACGTCACGGTAATCACGGCGGGCAAGCCTTCGGGCACCACGGCTACGGCCATACTCAAAGACACTTCTAACAGATCTTCAAAGGCGGCCCAGCCGGCAAAGAAGACGCCGCCGATCACGACGATCGCGACCAAAATCAGCGAGCCGGTGACCAGGGCATTACCCAGCTGATTCATTCGCAGTTGCAGCGGCGTGGGCTCATTTTCCACTGCCTGCAGCATGGCCGCGATACGCCCCAGCTCAGTCTGCATGCCCGTTTGCGTCACCAAGGCCCGACCGCGCCCCTGCACCACCTCGGTGCCCTGATACACCAGGTTGGTGCGATCACCCAAGCTGGCATCCGCCGCTAACACCACTGCGGCTTGTTTCATCACCGCCTGGGCTTCGCCCGTGAGTGCCGCCTCGCGCACTTGCAAATTAGCGGTATCGAGTAACAAGCCATCGGCGGCTACCTGCATCCCGGCATCGAGCAGCAGCACGTCGCCCGGCACTAAATCCTGTGAGGGCACCTCGATCGTCTTGCCATCGCGGACGATGCGCACGCTGGGCGAGGCCATTTGTTTCAGCGCGGCCAGCGCCTTTTCGGCTCGACTTTCTTGCAGATACCCCATCACAACATTCAAAATAACTAAGTCAAAAATTGCGATCGCATCCTTCAGCACTTCATGTGCTCGCAGAGCAATTACCCCAGAAATGATCGCGACCGCCATCAACATCAGCAGCATTATGTTGGTTAACTGATCAATAAAAATGCGCCAGCTGGCGCGCCCCTGAGTCTCTTCTAAAACATTGGCCCCCACCTGCTCGCGGCGAGTGATGACCTCTGGTGACGATAACCCCGCCTGGCGATCGCTCTGCAGTTGGGCCAGCGCTTGATCAGGCAGTAACGTATGCCAGCCGTCAACGGGCGGAGTGGGTAGCCAATCGGTCGTATCCAAAGCGTTCAAAAGCTCTACTTGCCAACGCTTTCATGTTATCGGCCTGCCGAATTGAAGATCCGGCTCTGGCGGTAGATTTTGCGCTTTGTAGAAATTCGTATTGTTTCAGGCAAAAATATTATTCAACCTTTGCTCGTCTCAAAAACGGTACCAGCACGTCTGACACCTTATCAGCCCAGTCTTCTTGGGCATAATGGCCGACCTCATCCAACTTCGTCAATTCCCCCTGGGGCAGGGCCTTAGCCCAAGTTTCGGCCAGCGTCACCGGTACCCAAGGGTCGGCAGTGCCCCAAACGAGTAGCGTCAGGCCCGGCCACTGCTTCAGCCCTTCGGCGATCGCCTGGGGCGTTTCCGCCAAGTTGAAAGTTCGCAGGGTAAACAGCAGCGATCGCCCGGCGGATGACGTGGTCAAAAACGGTTTGCGATAAACGTCTAGGTCTTTGTCTTTGACCTGATAGGGGCCGCCCCCTTCCAGGGTGCGATCGACCAGCAAGGGATCTTGGGTCATCATTTCACCGGCTAGCGGCCAGGTCATCCGACGCACTGCACCCGGCAGCTTGACCGTCGCATCTAACGGCGTGTTGATGATCACCAACCGCTCCACCCGCTCCGCATGACGCAGCGCATACAGCACGCCATAAACGCCCATAAAACCCTGGACGACTAGGTGACAGCGCTCAATCTCCAGCGCTTGCAAAAACTCGTCCAAGGCCTCGACAAAGGCATCAGCGGTATAGGCAAAGTCTCGTTTTTCGGGAAAATCGGAAAAGCCGTGGCCGATCCAATCCGGGGCGATCGCGCGCAAGCCTTGTTCCGCGATTTTGGGCATCACATCTCGCCAGCTATAGCTTTGAGACACTAACCCATGCAGCAACACCACCGGTAGCCGACTCGCGTCTTCGCGCAGCGGGTTAGCCTCGCGATAAAACCACTTCAGCTTGCCCACCTGAATCTGCTGCTCTAAAATCGCCACCGACCCAGCCTCTCGATATCTATGTGTAGACCCCATCCAGGTTGAAAACTGCAGCTGCTTCAGGCTGTCGCAGCAACAGTTCTTAACCCAGACGAAGTTAACGTGGATATGAGCTTACCGCCTTAGCGACCTCCCCAGCAATCGCGCCCCTCGATGCCGACGTCAGTGCCATCGATTGCTGGCGGCCCTCACCCCACCCCCTTTCCTGCTGAGAGCGAGGCTTCAAACCCTGATGGTTTCGGGGCTCCTCCTGCTCTTGCAAGAGCAGGAGGCGGGGAGGATGAGGGCGATCGAACGCCGGTTCCATCTCGGCTGAAACGTCTTGTTGATCAGTCCACTGACTGCTCAACCCCTGAGTAATACCCGTAAATCTGGTGTTAAACGCAGGCCGAGAAAGGAGCAAACAGTTTCAGTGAAAACACCGTCAAGCATTACCAACAAATTTGTAGATGCACCGTAGATGTACCGTGATTTTGTAATATATGAATGAAGAGGTGCGCTCAGCCGCCTCCCATCTCCCATAGAGAGGAGGAAACCACTTTGTCAGGAACCTTCGAAACCGGGCATCAGCTTTCATCACTGGTTGACCAGTTCATGGCGACTAGAAATATCAGTCAGCAGCAGTATCGACGGCTGTCTCAAATCGTCTTGGCAGACGGCAGCATTGATGAGCAAGAACTGCGAGAAATTAATCGCTTGTTTGACGCGATTCAAACGGGTCGGATTCGCGTCATCGATTAAGAGAATTGCCGTGACACTGTCACCCGCCGTAGGATAGGTCGCTTTCCCGTAGATCGCGCCAAACTCCCGATCAAAGTGCATCCTGCCCCCCCACCGCCCCACCGCACTTGCACATCATCGAACAAAGAGGCTGCCCTACGCCGGTATTTTCACCCTGGGGTTGTGCCAAGGTGGCATGAACGATGGGCATGACCGGCGGTATCTGCCTGAGATGTCACGACTGCGGCTACCAGAATCGTCCACCCAACAATCGCTTTGCCTGAATGTCTCCAGGCGCTACCGGTTTATACTTAACCGATAAAAGGCGCACGAAATCGTCTGTTACAGAGAGGAGACGACGACGATGTCAGGAACCTTTGGCAACGGATATCAGCTTTCATCACTGGTTGACCAGTGCATCGCATGCAAACACATTAGCCAGCAAGAGTATCAGTATCTCGCTCAAATTCTCTTGGCGGACGGCAGCATTGATGAGCAGGAACTCCAAGAAATTAATCGCTTGTTTGATGCCATTAAAGCCGGCCAGATTCGCGTACTCCATTAAGTGTGCATAGAGTCTTTGTGGTGTAACCATGTCCTGAGCAGGGTCTTAGGCATCGGCGGCTCAGAGGACATAGGGGACTTCTAGTGCTCTACGGCAGAAGTAAGGCGACCCTGACCGTTTCTCTACCCCCTTCCTTGCCCCACTGCTCCCTAGCCATCGGCAAATAGTTGGTGAAATCACACCGCAGCCTACTAATGGGGATGTCACTTTCTCTCTGAGGAAGGTGCTTCCCGTAGGTAAAGCCTGCCGCTGAGCAGACGACTTTGCTCAGCTAGGCTGAGCAAAGTCGTCTGCTCAGCTAGCGTAAACCTTGGGGCGCTTACTGTTCAATTGAGTCAACAGCGATATCGGCAAAACCTGTTAACGCGACTAATGGCAAGCCTCACGGCGATTAAATCATCACTGCTTCAGATTATTAGGGGTGTCATAAAGCATCGATAAACTCTCCCGAATCTTCCGGGAATATAGGGACTTCGCTCGGGTAATGGAATGGTAGATGCACCCTGATTCCGAAGCTTCGCTGTTTTAACAGCGGGGCTTTTTTTTTGAACTTACGCAAAAGCCTCCTATAGCAGAAGTCGGAATGAAGAAGCCGGAAGTCGGAATTGAAAGGCCCATTGGTTGGTGATTTCAGACATCTAGAGTGACCTAATCAAACTGCAGCTTGCTATATATCCTCCAAAGCTGGGAGATGTTGAATCCGCCCCTCCAGATTTGCTAATCCTGTGGGGGGTTTCCAGGAACCTCATATCACTGAGCTTTCGGCTTCCATGATGGTGGCGGCGATCGCCCTTCCCGGTTGGCTCAAGTCCTGTAGACAACCGGGAAGGGCGGCTTCCAGCCTGCCTCCGTCACCAGCTTTTTCAAGGGTTGTGGGGCGTTCAGGACGGCCAGGATGGCCATCGAACAAGCGCGCACCGAGGCCGCGATATCAGAGCGGCATTGTCAAACCCCTACAAGGTTAGCCAGATTTGGGGGTTAAGGGGGTCAAAATCGGATTCAACTGTGTAGGCCCTGTCTTTTGGAGGCAAGCCATGGGGCTGTAGAGCCCTGGCAAACATTTCAGTGTCAGGCTATGCCACTCTTTCAACTCATCAGTGCTTCAGATTATCAGCGATCGCGTAAAGCGTTGATAAACTCTCCTCAACCTTCCGGGAATATAGGGAGTTCCCGCGATTAGTGGAATGGTAGATGCACCCTGATTCCGAAGCTTCGCTGTTTTCACAGCGGGGCTTTTTTTGTCGGGTTCAGCCACGGCGCTGTGGAGCACCGTCCAACCCTTTAATCCAGGTTATTTCACCCTTTCAGCCAGACTCATCCAGCGGTCTGTGGCAGTATCAATCTGATGAGTTAGCGTCGCGAGCTGTTGCGACAATTGCTGCATCTCGTCGTAGTCGGTGGGGGCATTGCTGTAGAGCTTCTTTTCTAGCGCTGCCTTTTCCGCCTCTAATTGAGGAATCTGCGCTTCTAGCTGTTCGTATTCGCGCTTCTCTTTATAGGAAAGTTTTTGGGACTGGCTATCGGCGATCGCCTGGGTTGCACTTGGCGTTGCAGCGGCACTCGGTTTAGTCCCCGATCTGGGTTTCTCAGGGGCTGACGGCGGGTTGGCCTGATCTCGTTTTTGCTCCAAATACAGGGAGTAGTTGCCGGGATAGCGGCGAATGTGACCGCCGTCCTCAAAGGCAAACACTTGTTGCACCGTCCGGGCGAGAAAGTAGCGATCGTGGGAAACCACAATGACGCAGCCGTTAAACTCTTCTAAATATTCTTCCAGCACCGACAGGGTTTGCACGTCGAGGTCGTTGGTTGGCTCGTCTAAAATCAGCACGTTGGGAGCCTGCAGCAGCACCTGCAGCAAAAAGAGACGTCGCCGTTCGCCCCCCGAGAGCTTATGAATGGGCGCATATTGCTGATCGGGCGGAAACAAAAACCGCTCCAGCATTTGCGAAGCAGTAATCACGCTGCCGTCAACCGTTTTGACGAGTTCTGCCGTTTCTTTGAGATATTCCAACACCCGCTGGTTGGGATTTTTGATCACATCGTCGGAATGTTGATCAAAATAGCCAAAGTGAATCGTGTCGCCAATTTCGATGGTGCCCGCATCGGGAGCATCGCGCCCGGTGATTAAGTTCATCAGGGTGGACTTGCCGACGCCGTTGGGGCCGATGATGCCAATGCGATCGCGGGGCTCAAAGGTGTAGGTTAAGTCTTTAATCAGGGTGCGATCGCCGTAGCCCTTGGTGACCGACTCCAGCTCAATCACTTTTTTGCCAATACGTCGACCCACCGTGGTGATATCGACCTTGCCCAGGGACTCTTTAAAGTCACGATTTTGCATCTCATCAATGCGTTGAATGCGGGCTTTTTGTTTGGTGCTGCGGGCTTTGGGGCCGCGCTTCAGCCATTCCAGTTCGCGCCGCAATACGCCGCTATGCTTCTTTTGAGTGCTGACGCCAGCGGCTTCGGCTTCCGCCTTTTTTTCAAGGTAATAACTATAGTTGCCGCTATAGCCCAACAGGTCGCCGCGATCGACCTCCAAAATGCGATTGGTCACCCGATCCAGAAAGTAGCGATCGTGGGTAATCAGCAGCAGCGCCCCGCGAAACCCATTCAGATAGCTTTGCAACCACTCAACCGATTCGGCGTCCAGATGGTTGGTGGGCTCATCCATCAGCAGCGCATCGGGATCCGACAGCAAGGCTGAGGCGATCGCCACCCGCTTGCGATACCCCCCCGATAAATCACCGACGCGGGCGTCCAAATCTTCAATGCCCAACTGCGTGAGCACCACCGTAGCGCTGGTTTCCAAGTCCCAGGCTCCAGCAGAGTCGATTTTCTCCGTCACGCGCGACAGTTGAGTCATCAAGGCATCCATGTCTGCCGGATTGTGTTCCATCCGATGCGAGATGTCTTCATACTGGCGAATCAGCGCCATTTGCTCGCCCGCATCGGCAAAAACCTGCTCCAACACGGTGCGATCGCCTTCAATTTCGGGCTGCTGGGGCAGATACACGATTTTGGCACTGGAATTTCGCCAAACATCACCACTGTCAATCGGCTCCAGGCCCGCGATCATCTTCAACAAGGTCGATTTACCCGAGCCGTTGGTGCCAATCAGCCCAACCTTATCGCCCTCTTCTAAGCTAAAGCTGGCATCCCGCAAAATTTCTTTGATACCGAAGTCTTTTTGAATGGACTTGAGGGTTAAGAGCGTCATGGGGCGGTGTATAGATTTCGCAACGTACCAACGACTTAGTCTAACGTCGCGGCTGAACTAATCGCTGTCGGCATAGAGAATCCGCGCGGGCAAGCAAACAGTAGCCAAGTCGCCAATATCCAGCCACTAGCCCCGAAAAAACGGCTTTCTACAGGTCAGGCGGGCATCCGCATATTTGCTGAATATTCGAGCCGGGCGATCGCAGTCGGCCAACATCATGCTCAAACTTTGTCGATCAAACCGAGCGGCGTGATCTGACGAGCAAGCTGCCATATCCAGACGTAAACCCCAATTCTCTTATCTCGCTTGACCGCTCCAAATCATAGTAATTTCATCTCACGAAGAATCTTTCCAGCCCAATTTCAGGTTTTGCACAGCCTGATTGATTCCACTCAAATGCATGCATTCAAGGCCAAAAAGACTTAAACAGCAGCAAAAACAAATTCCAGCCCAACAAAAAGTACTCGATCACCCGCGCCAGCAACAGCGCCGCGACAAAATATGGTGACAACATCCACAATCGATCACTTCACCAAACTTCACGAACAATCTTCTCTTTTTCGTGATCTGTTCTCAGTAAAACAACTGAATTTCACGAATTCTGGCTGTTCCCGCAAGTTACAGATTTTGTCAAAGGTTATGTTTTATTTTTCTTCGGAAGAGTAAACTCAACTTCATGGAATCTTATTGTAAAGTGAGGATGATTAAAGAAAGTATTTTCTTCCTCCATCTTTGCCTCCACTGTCGTTTCATTTGATGTAATCACTATGAACGTTAAAAACACAAGTTTCTACAATTTCGCGATCGCACCCGGCACTCGCGACCACAAAGGTTTTTTTGTTCAAGATGGCACCTATGATCTAGTGCGGGTTGAGAATTCCGGCTGGGCCTTTGTTTGCCTTGACAACCATACTTGTTACTACGTTGATCCAGAGAACTTGGCAGAGGTCTGTGTTCTAGAAGATCAGGTTCCGGCTTCATAAATGTTCTACAGCCAAGCCTAAAACCAAATTTAGAACTCAAACCTTCCAAAGGCTTCAAGTTGACGACCTATTGCCAGTCAGTGATCTCGGGTAATAGGTCGTTTTGTAATCGGCTGCCATTTAGCAGTGTCGATTCTGTCCTCATACCCCATTTAAAACAATGTCTAAAATCTCCTCTTTTTACGCAGTTTATATGTCTCCCTTGGCGATCGAGGTGCATAATCAAAATCAGCTCGCTCTCGCGAGAGGCAGATGCATTTGTAAGCAGTCAAACTACACCAGCATCCTCCGGTTTGCTCGCAATCTAGCGCAGCATCACCAATTACCGCTATGTAACTACACCCAAATCGAGGCATAGAACTGGCTGCCGCGATCGCCTCATCCCTGTATAGATCATGGCAACTAGTACTTCCTGGCGGGAATGCCCCAACCATTTTCAAGCCTTCAAAGCCTTCCCCTGGTAAGTCCACTTGAAGGGCTTGGCCATCGTGTCGTTGAAGTAGGCAATAAAGTCTAAAATCCTCGCCTTCAGGTCAGCAG
>JBHJJI010000386.1:0-3488 GCA_050042805.1 Leptolyngbyaceae cyanobacterium | reverse complement strand
CCTGTCACCTGTCACCTGTCACCTGTCACCTGTCACCTGTCACCTGTCACCTATCCCCCTATCACCTCAGACAAACTTGAACCATTCATCCGGCTGGGCTCATTTGAGGCAGTCGGATTTTTTGGCAGCTTCGAATTCAGAGGGGAGGGGCGATACTCCAAAGGAGTGGCTTCGCCATTGCCCCTCTCAACCCAATCACAACCGTCAGCAAAGCTCTACGGGAGCGCGATCATCGGCACAAGTTGTGCGCTCAATCTGAGGCTGACATTGAGTACCGCTAAACTTGCAAAATTTGCAAATGCTGAAGCTTAATCTTCCCCTGCTCTTTTGTCACCGGTTACCGGCTACCACTCACCCAATTTCCGCGCAGCCAAGCCATTTTTCTCCGTCCAACAGTGTAGTATCACAGTGCTGTTATTACACCTACGGGCTTGCGTACTTTCACGATTCGGTGGCTGAGCCGCTTGATCTCAGCCATCGGCACCCGCATGGCCGATTTTGCCATCACGCTTTGGGTCTGGAATCTGACTGGCTCGGCCACGGCCCTGGCGCTGACCGGCGTTTTTTATCAGCTGCCGCGTATTGGCACCTCTTTGTTTGCCGGTATTGTGGTCGATCGCGTCAGCCGCAAGCATCTGATGATTCTGAGTGAAGCGGCAGCAGTCATCTCGACCCTAATACTGCTGGGGCTATATCTAACGGGTCACCTGGCGATCTGGCAGTTGTATGCCGCCGCCTCGATCAAGGGGGGATTCGAGAAGTTTGGCCAGCTTGCCTACCGGGCCTCGGTGACGCTGCTGGTTGCGCCCCAAAACTATACCCGCGCCAACAGTATGAACTCCACCATTCACGATGGGGCGAATATTGTGGCTCCGGCGATCGCGGGCATTCTCATCCCGAGTATCGGACTGGGGGGTATGTTGCCGATGAATTTAGTGACGCTTGCGATCGCCATCACCACCATCGCTCTGCTCTCGATTCCCCAGCCGCCACCCGATAAAGGCCCACAGACAAAGGCATCTAGTCGCATCGCGGTGGCGTGGCAAGCAGTGACCTTCGGCCTGCGTTACCTGTGGCAGTCTCCCAGCCTCCGGGCACTACTGGTGATCACCTTAATGTTCGAGATGGCGCACAGCCTCAGTAATACGGTCTATGCCCCGATGGTTTTGGCGCGCACCGACGGCAACTCTCAAGCCTTAGGAGCCACGGCAACCTTTGCCGGGTTTGGTGGAGTGATGGGCGCGATCGCCCTGAGCTTGTGGGGAGGCTTTCGACGCAATGAGCGGGGCATGCTGGTGGGTTTCATCGGGGCGGGTCTCGCCAAAACGGTATTGGGATTGGGCCGTAGTCTATCGGTATGGCTGCCCGCTCAGTTTTGCTCATCTCTGAACTTTCCACTGATGGGTAAGCTCAGAGGCGGCGTTATGGATGGCCGCAACGCCAGCGAAATTTCAGGGGCGGGTTTTTGCTGCGCATTTGTTGATTTATGACTTGATGCATATGCTCGTTGTGCTGATGGCTGGGGTATTGGGCGATCACGTCTTTGAGCCTGCTATGCGGTCGCCGGGTTTACGGCAATCTTGGTTCGCTCCCGTTTTTGGGTCAGGGCCAGGGGCGGGGTTGGCATTGTTGTATGTGTGTAGTGCGATCGCTATGCTACTGGTCGGCATTGTCGGCTTTAGAACGCCTCAGCTGCGTCTGATTGAAAAGACTGTAAAAGTTGAGCCGTAAACACACTGCCTCGTCCGTAATTACTTTCGTGCTGACATTTGATATGCCTTTGGACTTGCGCCGTACTTTTTTTTGAAGGCCGTAGTAAAGGAGGCATGGCTATCGTAGCCGACGGTACGGGCCGCCTCAGCCACCGTTATCCATGGCTCTAGCAGCAATTGCTGAGCTCTTTCTAGACGCCGATCGCGCAAATAGCCAAATACGGTGGTATTAAATATCTCTTTGACCCCCCGCTTGAGGTTGTAGTCACACATGCCGACTTGACGCGCTAACTCAATCAGTGACGGTGGGGTAGTCAAGTTGTTCATCAAGATCTCTTGAGCGTATTGAATGCGATCGCGATGGTCGAGACCGGATAAATCAGCTTGGGCTTTGTCCCGATGAATCTCGGCTTCTTCCTCAATGAGCAATGCCAGCAGCTCTATCGCCTTGCTCTCTAAATACATCCGCTTGGTCAGTCCTTTATAGGGGCACTGGAGGATTTGCTGCAGCAGGGCGTTCATCATTAGCGATGTTTCGCCAACCCGCTTGTAGCAGGCACTCTCGCTCGGTCTAATTAGATGTTCAAGGGCTTTCGGCAGTTCTTCTGATGGATCGCTGACGAAGGACCGTAGCACTTCTGGCTGAACAAAAATTGTCACGAAAAGGAAGGGTCCCGTATCTGTAAAATCCTCAGTGTAGCGATCGAGAAGGCCGCTACCGTGCAGAAAAAACCTTCCTTTGTTAATTGAAATACTGGCTTCTCTGCCAGAGGTAAAGTCTACGGTTTTCTGTTTTCCGAAAAGGATAAAATGCCATGTCAATGGCCGCAACTCATCAGGGAGCTCTAATATAAGGCGATCGTGATTTTGTGTGTTCTCAATCAGCAGGGTTATTCCCTCGCGCAACCAAATCCATCGCAGCCATCCCTCAATAAATTGTCCCAAGTAACGCCGAGTACTGTCCTGTTTATCGGTGGCATCAAAATGCAGTTCCTCCTGGTCTGACGCTTTGAATTGCTCACGATAGTCGTGCCAAGTTAGGGAAACAGTCATGATGTTGAAGGTAAATAGTGGAGGGAAAGCTTTTTAGACTAAACGCTAGCTCACTGTTCGTTCACTTTTGTCACCACAGGTTCTCAAACGTGTCAGCCATTATTTGTTAGCTCTATTGATAAATGCTAACCAAATTTTAATTTGTCCAGAACGGTGTTTTTCTTTTCCGAAACGGTGTTTTGCGCCTTCCGTATAGTAATCCATAGTATGGTCACCCTAGTATGATTATTGAGTTTCATTCTCAATAGTCGCACCAAGGTTTTGCAATCCACTGCAGAGCCCTGCCCGACAAACCCCTGCCAGCTGTTTGCACCCGCTTTGTTTTGCTTGTGTTCGGAGAGTTCTCTAGCTTCTAACGTCACCGATTAGACGGCCCTGCTTAACCCTGCAATCAATGGGCACAGCCCGCGCTAGCTTTCTGAGCTGGTGCGACTCAAGGCTGCGTCCTGCCATTCGCTACTTACTAACCGCACTAGATCTGAAAACCACCCCAGGAGAAAATTTAAACTCATGCTACAAGTCAGTCTTTTTACCGGCCCCGACTATCTGATCGAAGCCGAAGGCACCGTCTCGGCCCACGCTTTTCTGGCCACCAATGGCGTCATTCCCGAGGGCGGCGTCGTCGTCTCCGTCGATGCGCCCAACCTCAGCGAGTTTGACCTATCGGGCGTTTCCGTCGAAGGCGGCGAAATCGTTGCCGTACGCGATGGCGGGTTTGACCTG
>JBHJJI010000385.1:0-2542 GCA_050042805.1 Leptolyngbyaceae cyanobacterium | reverse complement strand
CGAAGTCGAGATTTATCTCAAAGTTTACGAGGATGCTTTTCACAGCATTCAGTTTCGCCTTGAGCAGGGCACCTTTCGGGATTTTGGAGCCGACCTCACTTTGCAAGATTGGCAAAACGGTACGCTGCTCACCTACACCGTCCAGGCCACACCGTTGATTCCAGTCCCGAGTTTTTTGGTTGAGCAGGGCATGCGGCAAGACCTGCCCAGCAATATGGAGCACATGCGACGCGCGCTCTGCCGGTAAAGACGACTCAGACTGGTCATCTGAATCGGTGCTTTGAGTCCGTAGCGCTTGCCCTGCCCAAGGCGTATGCCGACCTCTACAGTCCGTAAAGCGCTGCCCTTCCCGCAGGGGATGCCGCTCTAGCCGCTGGTCGAGATGCTCGTTCAAAGTCAGTGCCGGCTGAGCTGCCAACTGCCCAGGCTATTTCGGCTTGAATTTGTGGTGTCGGTCAACCCCGATTTTTGATCGTCATCACCTTCACGATTTGCAGCGCCGTATCGCCCGGTATCTCTAGAATGCGGTATAGGTCATCGAGAAAAGCCTGCTCCTGAGAGGTCACCGTACCGTCGGACAACACCAGATCAGTGGCCACGGCAAAGGCCGTTTCTCGCAAGTCTTGCGGTAGCTGGGCTTTAGCTAAGTCAATCAGCGTGCTGGGGCCTTGCAGTTTGAGCATCGATAGCAGCTTGTCAAACATGCGGTGCATAACATCGTGGGAATAGCTCTGAAAGATATGCATGCGCGACAGCATGTTGGTCATATCGCGACCTTCCTGATCAGACAGATAGCCGTCAGCGGCGATCGCCACCAGGGCCACGGCCGCAAACGCTTCTTCTGGTTTTAACTCAATTTGCTTATCAGCCTTCTCTTCGTCAAAAACGCTATCGAATAAGCCCACGGCCGATACTCCCAAGCTAGCAATTCTTACCATGATGGCTTAGATCTTCTAGAGTCTTACGGGTTTTTGCGGAGTTGTAACAGGAGAGTGGGGAGGTAGGGAGTAGAGGGGTAGGGAGTAGAGAGTGGGGGGGTAGAGAGTGGAGAGGGCGGAATTCGGAGTTTTGCAGTCAGAGTTCTGTTTGCGCATTCCGCATTCCGCATTCCGCATTCCTAATTCTCTAGCTGCTGAGCCAGCGGGCGATCGCGACCACCATTGGGCCCAGCGCTAACGCTGGCAGAAATGATGCCACGCGAATTTTGGCGATTTCTAGCAGACTGAAGCCGAGGCCGATAATCATCATGCCGCCGATGCCCGTGGTGAGTAAAACATGGGGATCGGTGGCGGGGTCGGTGAGGCTAGTAGCCAACGTGCCCGCCAGGAGTGAGAGCCCGCCTTGAATCAGCAGTACCGTGATGGCCGAAAAGCCAACGCCGATGCCGTAGGTGCCGGTGAGAGCGATAGAAGCTAAACCATCCATCGCCGACTTGAGCGTTAGCAAGGTGTTGTCACCTGACAGGCCGTTATTGAGGCTGCCGATAATGGTCATGGGGCCGATGCAAAAAAGCAGACTGGCCGCCACAAACCCTTCGGTAAAGCGGCCGCCGCCTTTGACCTGGGCTTTGAGCGCTTCCCCAATCGCCATCAGCTTTTTCTCGACCTGCCACCATTCCCCCAATAGACCGCCCATTACGAGCGCGAGCAGACCCAAAATAACGCCATCAATGGGGCCAGCCTCGACCTCAAATAGGCTACGCGACAGGGCAAAGCCAATGACGAGGGTCAGCAACCCAACGGCCTGGGTGATGATTTGCTGCATGGCAACCGGCAACCGATGCCGCAGCAGCAGTCCGAGGCCAGAGCCGATTAACACGGTGGCGACGTTGATCCAGGTGCCGCTGGTACGCGCCCAAAAACTCAGCATAAAATCTGCGCGAATAAAAAGCCTTCCCCCTCACGATACTTGGGGAAGGCCGTCGGGCGGGCTGAATTTCTGTCTGTAGAACCTCATCTAATCTCTCCTTAAATCAAGGAAAAGAATGTGAGTCCGTCTCATTTAGGGCAACGCCTGCGGCAGACTTTGAATAAACCTCTCCTGATGTAAGGAGAGGTGCCGCAGGCGGTGAGGTGTGATCGCTGAGCGTAGTCAAGCAGCGATTACTGACCTGACTTTGATCAACTTCTGGCTAATGGATAGCACGATACTGGGGAAGGCGACGCACTTAACTCCGGTGAGCGACAGGACTTAGCAATTGGCTAGAGCGCTGCCAGAGGTCTTCCCACCAGGGGTTGGGGTCGAAGTTAGTGTCGCTAACATTCGGCAGGCGGCGGCGAATGTCATTGATATCCCAGCCGGTGAGTCGGGCCAAGGTCTGGGCCTCTTGCTCAAACCGGGCGGGCAGCGATCGCCGATAATCTGCCCCAGCCGGACAGGTAGCTTCGCCCAAAAAGGGCTGCTGCATCACATACCGCCCCTGAAAGAACTCCAGATTATTCGTCTGTTGAAACATCAAGTCTTCGGGGAATTTGTCGCGGCTGTAGCGCACGTGCAGGCGAGTCACATACACGTTGGTATCCCAAATGGAACTGTTGGGAGC